>NZ_AWQP01000040.1:0-91098 GCF_000972175.1 Pseudomonas syringae pv. coryli str. NCPPB 4273
TTAGCCAAATTGCCCTAAAGTGCTTTTCAACCGCGATGGCACTGACGACGCAGAGTGCGACGTAAGTGACAGGGCGAAGTCGGGCCGGAAACGGAGCCAGGGGGTTTGGTTACTTTGGCCCCATCAAAGTAACTCGCCGAGGGGCGAAAAGGTGACTTGAGCCGAACCTCAATCCACCTGACATCGCAGAACCCCTGTGTGACGCAGAGCGTCACGAACTGCATTCCCACGCTGGAGCGTGAGGAACGATAGTCAGCGTAGTGTCAGCCCTGTATTTCGGGCTCTCCAAGACGCGTATGTCCACATGAGCACTGAAAAGTGGGAACGAGCAATCACGATCAAACCCGCGCCTGCACGTTCACCCAATACCGCGTGAAGCGCTGCACGCGCACCGGGAGGGCGAGTTCGAGCATATCGAGGATGCGCTCGCTGTCGGCCAGCGGGTAGCTGCCGGAAATCAGCAGCCCTGCAACCCTCGCATCGCAATTCAGACGGCCACGGCGGTAGCGGCTCAACTCTGCGAGAAAATCCGCCAGCCTCATGCGCGACGCCACCAGCATCCCGTCCGCCCAGGCGCCACTGCCTGCGTCCAACGGGCGAACCTTGTCCCAGGCATCACGGCTGAACGTCACCTGTTGGCTGGCCTGCAGCATCAAACCGGGGCCGCTCTTGCCGGCAGGGGCTACTTCGAGGGCTCCGGCGAACACGGCCAACTGCGTGCGCCCATTCAGTTGACGCAGGTTGAAACGACTGGCGCCGGTCGAGGCCCTGACCGTGCCTTCCGCGCTCAACAGGTTCAACGGGCGCGTTTCCGCCGAGGCCGTCATGAGGATTTCGCCCTGCAGCAGTTCGATCAGGCGCTGCTGTGCATCGAAACGCACATCCACCGCGCTGGCAGTATTCAGTTGCACCTGACTACCGTCGCTCAACGCCACCTTGCGCTGTTCGCCCACGCCACTGTCGTAGTCGGCCAGCAAAGGTTGCAGGGCGATCCGCTCGCGCAGGCTCCAGCCCGCTGCCGAGCCTGCGCCGAGCAGCAACAGCAGCTTCAACGCATGCCGACGGCTGGCGGACTTCGGCGCATTGAGTGCCGCATGCGCCAGCGGCGAGGACAGTCCGCTCAGCCGTTGATTGACCCGCTGCATGTGCGCCCATGCCCGTTGATGCTCGGCGTTGCCATTGAGCCACAGCTGCCAGGCGTGCTGACGGCGGGCATCCAGCGTGCCTTCCTGCATTTCCAGCAGCCAGCCAACGGCCTGCTGTGCCACGGTGGGCGAGATGTCGGATTTGTTCAGGGACTCGTTGTTCGGATTCATAGGGCGAAATAGCAGCGCAGGGCGGCCTTGTGCAGATGGCGCTTGACCGTGGCGATGGAAATATCCAGTTCGGCAGCGATCCGGCCATGGCTCAAACCGTCCACCTGCGACAGCAGAAACGCCCGCTTGACCAGGGGCGGCAGGCCGTCCAGCAGTTTATCGAGTTCGACCAGGGTTTCGAGAATGATCGCCCGCTCTTCTTCCGAAGGCGCCACGCGCTCCGGCAGTTCGGCCAGTGCCTGATAGTAGGCGTGTTCCAGGTCCTGACGCCGGTAGTGGTTGCACAGCACGCGCTTGGCAATCGTCGTCAGAAAGGCACGCGGCTCGACGATTTGCGATGTATCGCGTGCGCCCAGCACCTTGATGAAGGTGTCCTGCGCCAGGTCCGCCGCGCTGTGCGGGCAGCCGAGTCTGCGTCGCAACCAGGTCGTCAGCCAGACGTTGTGTGCCCTGTACAGGCCTTCGACAGTGTGATTGAGAGCGGAGTGGGCGACGGGCATCACGGGGGAACAATCCACGGGGACTCATTGGTGGTGTGGATTCTGGCAGACTCTTTTGCGTATGAGAATATTTATCATTAATATTGCGGTTCATTTGTCCCGTTCAGGATCAATGGCGCATACCGCTGGCTTTCGTCGCGACCGGCCTCCCAGGTTTTCTGAATCAATGCAGACCCGCTGATGGATGTCACCACCGCAAGCCGCCCGCTGCCGGCAAACGCACGGCAAAAGCCAGAACCCGGGGCGTAACGTGTGGCGAGAGCAACTGCGGCTGGGCAGCGGTGAGTCAGCTATTGGCCTAACGCCGTTCTGTACTCACCCGGTGTCGCCCCCACGGCCTGACGAAAACGGTTGCTGAAATGGCTGGCGCTGGCGAACCCGCATGCCAGCGCGATCTCGCCCAGCGGCTTGCCGGTGCCGCGCAGTAACTGGCGCGCCTGCTCGATACGCCGCGCCAACAGATACTGGTGCGGCGGCAAACCGAAGCTTTCGCGAAACATGCGTGCGAAGTGATATTCCGACAGCGCACACAGGCCGGCCAGTTGGCCAAGGCTCAGCGGGTCGGCGAGATGCATTTCGATGAAGTCCACCAGATGCCGGCGCAGGTGCGGCGCCAGACCGCCTTTCAGGCGCAGCCCTTCGCGCAGGCCTGCCTGATTGAGCAGCGCATGGCTGACCATCTCATGCGCCAGGCTGCTGGTCAGCAGGCGCTCGCCCGGTTCTGCCCAGTTCAGGCGAATCAGCTGCCGGAAGCGGGCCGCCTGTGCGGGGTCTTCCAGAAAGGTGTTTTCCCGCAGTTGCATCTCGCGCGGCTCGCGATCCAGCAGGGTCACGCAGCCCAACGCAAACTGTTCCGGGCTGAAATACAGATGCGCCAGACGGATCTCGCCGTTCACCACCCAGGCGGACTCATGGCCGGCAGGCAAGATGCACAACTTGCCCGGCGCGCCTTTCTGGTCGGGTCTGCCGCGGCGAAAGGTCCCGGTGCCGTCCTCGATATAGCACGACAAGGTATGGTGGGTCGGTGCGTGATACTCCTGCGAGTCATGCCGATTGTTCCACAACGCCGCCACCAGCCCGTCGCCCAGCGGCGCGCTTTGCTCCAGATTGGCATTGGGTGAACTGTTCAGGGCCTGAAAGACCTGGATGGATTCAATGGCGGGCATGACGATTCCTCTAGGATTTGTATCCTACTCGCTGGCGACGTCGCTGCCAGTAACGCTTGAATCAAATGCGCAAGATTGTGCAAGCGCTGGCAGGCCGGCACGCAGCAGACTGATGGCTCATCAAGGAGCCTGCACCATGAACCTCTCGCTTTATCTGTTGACCGTGCTGATCTGGGGCACCACCTGGATCGCCCTGAAACTTCAACTCGGCGATGTCGCGATTCCGGTATCGATCGTCTATCGCTTCGCCCTGGCGGCGTTGGTGCTGTTTGCATTCCTGCTGCTGAGCAAGCGCCTGCAGCCGGTTAATCGTCGCGGCCAGTTGATTTGCCTGGCGCAGGGCGTGTGCCTGTTCTGCGTCAACTTCATGTGCTTCTACACGGCCAGCCAGTGGATACCCAGCGGCCTGATCGCGGTGGTGTTCTCGACCTCGACGCTGTGGAATGCGCTGAACGCACGGGTGTTCTTTCGCCAGAAAATCGCCAGCAATGTGCTGGCCGGTGGCGCGATGGGTCTGCTGGGGTTGGCGTGTCTGTTCTGGCCCGAACTGTCCGGGCACAGCGCCAGCCGCGAGACCCTGATCGGGCTGGGTTTGGCCCTGCTCGGCACACTGTGCTTCTCGGCCGGCAACATGCTGTCGAGCCTGCAACAAAAAGCCGGCCTGCGCCCGTTGACCACCAATGCCTGGGGCATGTTCTACGGGGCGACGATACTGGGCATGTATTGCCTGCTGAGCGGCACGCCGTTCAGCTTCGAATGGAACACGCGTTATGTAGGCTCACTGCTGTTTCTGGTGATACCCGGCTCGGTGATTGCGTTCACGGCCTACCTGACCCTGGTAGGACGCATGGGGCCGGAGCGTGCGGCTTACTGCACGGTGCTGTTCCCGGTCGTGGCGCTGAATATCTCCGCCTGGGTGGAGGGCTATCAGTGGACCCTGGCTGCCTTGCTGGGGCTGGTAGTGGTGATGGTCGGCAACGTGCTGGTGTTCAGGAAGATCAGGCCGGTTGCCGTCGTGGTCGGCGGCAAACTGGCCTGAGTCGGTGTCTATCCTGCACAGCGGCCCTGCACTGCGAGAGAGGCGGGGCCTCAGCCTTTCCACACCTGCGGGTTGACCAGATCCTGCGGTCGTTGACCGAGCAGCGCGCTGCGCAGGTTGCCGTAGGCGCGGTCGGCCATGGCCTGGCGGGTTTCGGTGGTGGCTGAGCCGATGTGCGGCAGGGTCACCGCGTTCTTCAACTGGAACAGCGGCGATTCGCTCAGCGGCTCTTTTTCGTAGACGTCCAGACCGGCACCGCGAATGGTGCCGTTCTGCAGCGCTTCGATCAGTGCGGGTTCATCGACGATCGGGCCGCGGGCGATGTTGACCAGGATGGCGCCGGGCTTCATCAGGCTCAACTCGCGACGGCCGATCAAGTGTTGGGTCTTTTCGCTCAGCGGTACGACCAGGCAGACGAAATCCGCTTCGGCCAGCAATTGATCCAGGCTGCGAAATTGTGCGCCCAGTTCCTGTTCGAGCTCGGTCTTGCGGCTGTTGCCGCTGTACAGAATCGGCATGTTGAAACCCAGACGACCACGGCGGGCAATGGCTGCGCCGATGTTGCCCATGCCAACAATACCCAGCGTCTTGCCATGCACATCGGTGCCGAAGTGCGGCGGTTCGATGCTGCGCGTCCACTGTCCGGCCTTGGTATAGGCGTCCAGTTCGGCCACTCGGCGGGCGCTGCTCATGATCAGCGAGAAGCCCAGGTCAGCGGTGCTTTCGGTCAGTACATCCGGCGTGTTGGTCAGCAGAATGCCGCGCTCGCTCAGGTACTCGACGTCGTAGTTGTCGTAGCCCACCGAGATGCTGGACACCACCTCCAGCTTCGTCGCGTTCTGCAGTTGTTCGCGACCCAGCTTGCGGCCTGCGCCGATCAGCCCGTGGGATTCAGGCAAGGCTTCTGCAAACTGCGCGTTGATATCACCCTGCTTGGGGTTGGGCACGATCACGTTGAAGTCTTGCGCCAGGCGCTCGGCCATTTCAGGAGAAACACGGCTGAAGGCGAGTACGGTTTTTTTCATTGGGCAGTCACTCTTGAGCGGTTGAATGAGTAGCACGCTAACATTCCTCCCCGCTCTTTGGCAGCCGCTTTTTGCAGTTGTACGATGTCAGAACGATGACTTGAGGGCCTGCACATGCAGATCGGCTTCATCAGCAGCGAGAATTTCCGGCAGGGAACCGCGCAGGTATTCAACCCAGGTTCTGATCTTCGCATCCAGATACTGGCGTGAAGGGTAGATGGCGTACAGGTTCAGCTCTTGCGAGCGGTAATCGGACAATACCCGCACCAGTGTGCCGTTGCGCAGCCCCTCGATCGCCGAGTAGATCGGCAGAATGCCAATCCCCATGCCGCTGGAAATCGCGGTCTTCATCGCATCCGCAGAGTTGACCAGCAGCGGCGAGCTGTTGATGGTGACCATCTCCTGGCCTTCCGGGCCGTCGAACAGCCACTTGTCCAGCGGGAACACCGGGCTCACCAGACGCAGACATGCATGATTCAGCAGGTCGGCAGGCTTGTGGGCCATGCCGAAGGTTTTCACGTACTCGGGCGACGCGCACACGATGCTGTAGGTAATGCCCAGGCGCTGAGACACAAAGCCCGAGTCGGCCAGTTCGCTGGCGAGCACGATCGACACGTCATAGCCTTCTTCCAGCAAGTCCGGCACGCGGTGGGTCATGGTCAGGTCGAACGCGACGTCCGGATGGTTGCGCCGGTAACGGGCGATGGCGTCGATCACATAATGCTGGCCGACGCCGGGCATCGAATGCACCTTGAGCTGTCCGGCCGGGCGGGCATGAGCGTCGCTGGCTTCGGCCTCGGCTTCTTCTACCGAGGCGAGAATCTGTTCGCAGCGCAACAGATAACGCTTGCCTGCTTCGGTGAGGGCAATGCGTCGGGTGGTGCGATTGAGCAGGCGCGTTTGTAAATGTGCTTCAAGGTTGGAGACCGCACGCGAGACGTTGGCGGTGGTGGTATCCAGCACGGCGGCGGCAGCAGTGAAGCTGCCCGCTTGCGCCACGCAGCTGAAGGCACGCATGTTTTGCAGGGTGTCCATGGGTACTTCTCTGAGTAGATGGCAAATTGTGACATGAAGTAACGGATGCATGTATCCAGACCAAAGGATTATCGCCGTTTCAGTAACAAAGATTCACAAATCTCCCCGCTTATCGCCGCGTCGAGTGCCGCCTAGAATCGCCGCCATTCAAGGTGTGTCACCTTCGTTCGGGAACTTGCAGCTGTGCCGCGTCGCATCATCAGAGGGCTCTGGCCCGTCGGTCTTCTGGCTTTTACGCTGGTCACCAGCGGCTGTATCGGAACGCATGGAATCAAACCTCAGGGCAGTGTTCTGCACGCTGACAGCCTGGCCACCGATCAGGCGATTCAGAGCGCTACCCTCGACGCCCATTGGCCCGCAGCGCAATGGTGGCGTGCCTACGGCGACGCGCAACTGGACAGCTGGGTCGAGATGGCGACGCTGGGCAGCCCGAGTCTGGCACTTGCCGCAGCTCGTGTGCGTCAGGCAAAGGCGATGGCACAGGTGGCCGAGTCCGCCGAGTCTGTGCAAGTGCAAGGCAACGCCAGCCTGATGCGTCACGACTGGCCCGAGGATCAGTTTTATGGCCCCGGAGCGCTGGCCGATACTCGCACCTGGGACAACAATGCGTCACTGGGCCTGAGCTACGCACTGGACCTGTGGGGACGTGAACGCAACGCCAGCGAGCAGGCCGTTGATCTGGCGCACGTGAGTGCTGCCGAGCAGCGTCAGGCGCAGCTCGAATTGCAGGAAAACGTGGTCCGCGCCTACATCCGGCTGTCCCTCGACTACGCCCGACTGGATATCGCCGAGGCGGCCCTGGCCCAGCAGCAACAGATACTCGACCTGGCGCAGCGTCGCCTCAAGGGCGGGATCGGTACGCACTTCGACGTCAGTCAGGCCCAAACCCCGCTGCCTGAGGCGCATCGGCAGATCGACGCGCTGCAAGAGGCCATCGCGTTGAGTCGCAACCAACTGGCTGCGCTGGCAGGCAAGGGACCGGGGCAGGGCGCGGCGTTGCAGCGGCCTGCGCTGTCCTTGCACACCGCACTGACATTGCCCTCGGCATTGCCCGCCGAACTGCTGGGTCAGCGACCTGACGTGGTGGCTGCGCGCTGGCAGGTGGCGGCGCAGGCACGCGGTATCGACGTTGCACATGCGGGCTTTTATCCCAATGTCGATCTGGTCGGCAGCCTGAGCTACATGGCCACGGGCGGTGGCATGCTCGAGTTTCTGACCGGCAGCAAGCTGGGTTACAAGGTCGGGCCGGCCATAAGCCTGCCGATCTTCGACGCTGGACGCTTGCGGGCCGAGCTGGGCGGGGCGTCGGCTGCTTATGATCAGGCTGTGGCGCATTACAACCAGACGCTGGTCATGGCGTTGAAAAGTGTCTCCGACCAGTTGATTCGGCGTGCCTCGATGGACAAGCAGCAGGCACTCGCCGCCGAGTCGGTGGCGTCGGCGCAAAAGACCTACGACATTGCCCTGATCGCCTGGCAGCGCGGCCTGACCGATTACCTGAATGTGCTCAATGCGCGCACGCAGTTGTTTCGCCAGCAGCAGGTTCAGCAACAGGTCGAGGCCGCGCGGCTGGAAGCCTACGCCGGGCTGGTGGTGGCGCTGGGCGGTGCCGGTGGCGGGAATGGCAATCCCAATGGTCATTTCGCACACACCGTCGCCGAGTCTGAGGGCAGGCAATGATCGCCTCGCTACAGCGCATCACCGACCTGCCGTGGCGTCGCGAATGGCACAGCTGGGCGCGCAGTGACGGGGTGACCTGGGTTTACATCTTCAAGGTGCTGCTCGCCGCATTCCTCACCTACTGGCTGGCACTGCGCCTGGAACTGCCGCAGCCGCACACGGCGATGATCACCGTGTTCATCGTCATGCAGCCACAGAGCGGACAGGTGTTCGCCAAGAGTTTTTATCGCCTGCTGGGGACGCTGGCCGGGTCGGCGATGATGGTGCTGTTGATGGCCCTGTTTGCGCAGAGTCCGCTGCCGTTTCTCGGCAGTCTCGCGCTCTGGGTCGGCCTGTGTTCGGCCGGCGCGGCGCGCTATCGCAACTTTCGCGCGTATGGCTTTGTGCTGGCCGGGTATACGGCAGCCATGGTCGGGCTGCCTGCGCTGGCGCATCCCGAAGGCTCGTTCATGTCGGCGGTGTGGCGGGTACTGGAAATCACCCTGGGCATCCTGTGCTCCACGGCCATCAGCGCGGCGGTGCTGCCGCAGAGTTCCAGCGCTGCGATGCGCAACGCGCTGTATCTGCGCTTCGGCGGGTTCGCGCGCTTCGTGGTCAACGGCCTGCGCGGTGATATCTCACGCGCCGAATTTGAAACCGGCAACGTACGCTTTGTGGCCGAGGCCATCGGTCTTGAAGGACTGCGCAGCGTCACAGTATTCGAAGACCCGCACATGCGTCGCCGCAACGGTCGACTCAACCGTTTGAACAGCGAATTCATGGCGGTCACCACGCGCTTCAATGCTCTGCACCAATTGCTCGAGCGTCTGCGCCTCGAACAGGCCGATCAGGTGTTGAAGCATATCGATCCCGGCCTTGAACACCTTGCAGAGCTGCTCGACGGGTTCGCCGACCGCGCCTTGACCAACGATGACGCGGCGCTGCTGGTCACCCGTCTGGAGTCGTGCAGGGCGCACTTTCCCGAGCGGGTCAGAAGCCTGCGCGCCGAGCTGGAGCGCACCTTGCCCAGCGACGCCGAACGACTGGACTTTCACACCTCGTTCGAGCTGCTGTACCGCTTGCTCAGCGAGTTGCTCGACTACGCACGAACCCATGCATCACTGGCCGACCACAGCCATGAGCGTGAACAGTGGAAGGGCTCGTTCGTACCGCGTACCCACTGGATGACCGCGCTGGCAGCCGGCGCCCGGGCGACCTGCGTGGTCGGTCTGATTAGTCTGTATTGGGTGCTGACGGCGTGGCCCAGCGGCGCGAGCATGGTCCTGGCCTCGGCGGCCACCGTTGCGCTGTCGTCGACCACCCACAACCCCAGACGCATGTCGCTGCAAATGGCCGGCGGTACATTGCTCGGCGCGCTATCGGGCTTTATCGAAACGTTTTTTCTGTTCCCGCACATCGACGGCTTTCCGTTGCTGTGCCTGCTGTTGGCACCGGTGTTTGTGCTCGGCGCGTACCTGGGCTCACGTCCGCAGTGGACGGGTTACGGCCTGGGGCTGCTGATCTTTTTCAGCCTGGGCTCGGTGCCGGACAACCTGACGGTCTACGACCCCTACACCTTCATCAACGATTACATCGCGATGGTCGTCGGCATGCTGATCTGTGCCGCTGCCGGGGCAATCATCCTGCCGCCCAACAGCCGCTGGATGTGGCAACGCCTGGAACAGGCCTTGCGCAATCAGGTGGTGTTTGCGATCAGCGCGCCGCTCAAGCGTCTGGGCTCAAGCTTCGAGAGCCAGACCCGCGACCTGATGCATCAGGCGTATGGCCTGGCGATCGGCAAACCGCTGGTTCAGCGCGAGTTGTTGCGCTGGATGTTCGTGGTGCTGGAAATCGGCCACGCCATTATCGAGCTGCGCCATGAACAGGCGCTGCTGCCGATTCACCCTGCCTACGCCGAGTACCAGCCCTGGCGCATCGCGCTGCGAGTCATGGGGCGCGCCTTGGTGCGGCTGTTCATTCAGCCTGATGCGGTCAATCTGCAGCGCTGCCTGTCGGCAGTCGATCAGGCCATCAAGCAGGTGCAGGAAGCTGATGAACCCTTCGCCTCGCACTTCGATACGTCGGTGCTGCGCCGGGTGAAAAGCTACCTGCACTTTATCCGCACGTCGCTGCTGGACCCGCAATCGCCGCTGGCCGCTTACAGCGTTGCGCGAACCGTTTCAGGAGTCGTCCATGCCACGTGAAATAGCCTTCCACGGCCTGTACATGCCGACCCTCACGCTGATCTTTCTGCTGGCCGTGGTTCTGGCATGGGCGCTGGATCGCCTGCTGGCCGGTTTTGACCTGTATCGGCATTTCTGGCACCCGGCCTTGCTGCGTCTGAGCCTGTTTATCTGCATCTTCGGCGCGTTGGCGCTGCCCCTTTATCGTTGACGCCTGAGTCGGGAAAAATCTCTGGATGAAAAAGTTCTTCAGTCTGTCTGCCACGTTGCTGGTGCTGGCAATCGCGCTCTGGATCGGTCGCACGCTGTGGGTCGACTACATGGATAGCCCATGGACCCGGGATGGCCGGGTGCGTGCCGATATCATCAACGTGGCCGCCGATGTGTCCGGTACCGTGGTCGACGTCCCGGTGCATGACAACCAGTGGGTAAAGCGTGGCGATCTGCTGATGCAGATCGACCCGGATCATTACCGGATCGCCGTGAAGCAGGCGCAGGCATTGCTGGCTTCACGCAAGGCGACCTGGGAGATGCGCAAACTGAATGCCAGGCGGCGTGCCGACATGGATGAACTGGTCATCTCGGCGGAAAATCGTGACGACGCGAGCAACGTAGCCACCTCGGCCCTGGCCGATTACCAGTTGGCCCAGGCGCAACTGGAGGCGGCCGAGCTCAACCTGTCACGCACGCGGGTACTGGCGGCGGTGGACGGTTACGTCACCAACCTCAATGTTCATCGCGGCGACTATGCGCGCATCGGTGAGGCGAAGATGGCCGTGGTCGACATGAACTCGTTCTGGGTCTACGGGTTTTTCGAGGAAACCAAGTTGCCGCACCTGAAAGTGGGTGATCCTGCGGACCTGCAACTGATGAGTGGCGAGGTGCTCAAGGGCCATGTCGAAAGCATTGCACGCGGCATCTACGACCGGGACAACCCGCAAAGCCGCGAACTGATCGCCGACGTGAACCCGACCTTCAACTGGGTGCGTCTGGCCCAGCGCGTGCCGGTGCGTATTCATCTGGATCAGGTACCGCAGGATGTGTTGCTGGCGGCGGGGATGACTTGCACAGTGATCGTCAGGCCGGTAGACGGCTGATACTTGAGGACGCAGAGCGTCCAGAACGGCATGCCAACGCGGAGCATTGGCACGATAGTGACAAGGCTCGACTACAGATCAGCGTTCAGCCCAAAGCGTTTTCTCAGGCCCATATCCAGCAGCCCTTTGGGCAGCAACCACGCCATCAGCGGCAGCAGACGTGAGCCGTTGCCCAGGCGCAGCAGGCGTGGCGGATGGGTGTGTTGCACAGCTTTGAGCAGATCACGAGCGAATTCGGTGACGGGGGTAGGGTTGTCCAGAGAGGCCCTGGCGCGTGCACGAATGCCTTCGCGAATCGGCCACCAGGGCGATTGTTCGCTGATCAACTGCTCGGCCTCGTGGCTGGCGTTCTGTGCGAAGCTCGACGCGATCGCACCGGGCTGAACCTCCATCACCTGGACGCCGAACGGCGCCAGCTCCAGACGCAGCGCATCACTGAGCGCATGCACCGCCGCCTTCGACGCACAGTAAGCCCCCGCGAACGGCGTGACCAGCACACCGGATACGCTGCCGATGTTCACCACCAGCCCCTTGTTGCGGCGCAGTGCCGGAAACAGCGCCCGGGTCACCCCGATGACGGAAAACACATTGGTTTCGAACTGCCGCTGCAAAGCCTGCACACCGCCGTCGAGCAGAGGACCCATCGCGCCATAGCCAGCGTTATTGATCAACACATCCAGGCCGCTGTGCTCCAGACCGGCGGCCAGTTGCTCCAGCGCCAGGCTGTCGTTGACGTCCAGTTGTACAGCGATGAAACCCGCTGCACTGAGTGCCGCGACATCGTCGGCCTTGCGCGCAGTGGCCCAGACCTCATAGCCAGTGGCCTTGAACGCGTCGGCCAGAGCACGGCCGATTCCGCTGGAACAGCCTGTAATCAAAGCGATGGGCATGTGGGATCCTTGTGGTCAGTCCGAGAAACTGCCTTGTAGATGTTCTGCGCGAAAATCCAGGGTTTGCGGGCGGTACCCGTTGCGCAGTGCCGGCACCGGCACGCAATCCTGCCACGTGCCTTTGGCCTGAAGTTCACCGGGGCCGCGATAGCGTGCGGACGCGTAGGTGTTGTCGATCAGATTCACCGAATCACCAGGCGCATAGGCCGCGATTCGCCAACGCAGTTCCTGCAGGGTGACCTGATTGGTGTTGGTGATGCTGACCTGCAACGGACGATCTGCCGGGCAGCCTTGCGGGTTGTAACTCAGGCGGATATCCAGATGCTCAAGCTGGCGCGTTTCCCGACTGTCCTGCCAGATGACGATAGCCGCCACCGCCCCGAGCGCGACCGCCGCGGCCAGCGAGACGGGCAAGGCCTTCGCCGGATAACGGAGCAGAAGGATCAGCCAGGTGAGGATTAACAGGATGCCGATCAACATGCGGCGGGTCTCCAGCAAGATGCAATGTCAGAGATACTACAGACATTGGGCAGGCGTTGACCAATGGGCAAGGCGTCGGCGCGGAGAGCGCTGCAGTCTGCACTTGTTGTGCCACTGGCATAAGTGTCAGTAGGCGCAACGGCGCCACTTATCTAGAGTGTGGGACAGCGCGGAATTTTCCAGCGTCGTCGGACTTGCTGCAGGTGCCAGTCATGGTTAAACGCTCGATTGCCCTTCATCAGCACACGCCGGCATTACAGTTGGTGGATCCACGCGGGTTGCCTGTGGGGTCAATTGCGCTATGCCGTACGAGTAGCGATATCGAGCCGCAAATCCGTACCAGCCATGCGTCCTTCGACATGGCGGGGCGACCTGTCAGCTGTTGGGACCCGCGCCTGTGGGCTGATCGGGCAACCGCCAATCTCAGCGTCATTCATTCGCTCAGCGGTCAGGTTCTGGCCAGCGACAGCGTGGACGCGGGCTGGCGGGTTTTGTTGGCGGGTGAGGCCGGGCAGGTTCTGAAGGCCTGGGATGCTCGGGGCATTGTGCGACGTACGGGGTATGACGCGCTGCTAAGGCCCATCGAGGTTTTTGAAGATGGACACTGCGTCGAGCGTCTGCTTTATGGCGGCCCTGATTCGACTGATCACAACCAGTGTGGTCAGTTGATTCGTCATGACGATCCGGCAGGTACGCGGCTTGACGATGAGTTCGGTCTTTCCGGAAGTGTGATCAGTCAAACGCGGCGCTTCCTGCAAAACCTCGACGAGCCTGACTGGCCCGAGTCACTGACCGGGCGCGATGCCTTGCTGGAGCTTGGCGAAGGGGCGACTACTCGCTGGCGCTACAACTCCGTGAACGAAACTCTCCGGCAGACCGATGCGCAGGGCAATGTTCAGTGTCTGGGTTACACCGTTGCAGGGCAGCTGAAAGACAGTCGTTTACAGCTCAACGGTCAAGCCGAACAGGTTCTGGTCAGTGCCATTCAATACGATGCACAGGAGCGGGTGGTGTCGGAAACGGCGGGCAACGGAGTGATGAGCACGGCGCGGTATGACACTGAAGACGGCCGTTTGCTGGCGTTGAATGCCACGCGTAGTAATGGGCAGTTGTTGCAGGATTTGCGTTACGACTATGACCCGGTCGGTAATGTAATCCGTGTCGATGATTTTGCTCTGCCAGCCATCTCCAAAGGTCAGCGCATCGACTCGGTTTCGACCTATCGATACGACACGCTTTATCAACTGATCGAAGCCTCGGGCAGGGAATGGGCAGTCGTTAATCACGGCCCGGTGCTGCCTGGTTTCCAGAGTCCTGCCGATCCTTCGACGCTGGCTGATTACACGCAGACGTATCGCTACGATGCCGGCGGCAACTTGCAGCAGCTTACCCATACAGGCACGCAGTCCCATTCGCGCACGCTGGTCACCGCGCATTACAGCAACCGCAGTCTGCCGGTGATCAATGGCCACATACCTGACGAAGCAGAAATTGCTGCTGCCTTTGATGCCAACGGTAATCTGCTCGCACTGCAAGCCGGGCAAGACCTGAGCTGGGACCGACGCAACCAGTTGCAGCACGTGCGCCCCGTTATTCGTGACAACGGCATGGACGACAGCGAACGCTACAGCTACGACGCCAGCGGCCAGCGCCTGCGCAAGGTGCGTACCACGCAAGCCAAAACCATGACCCATACGGCCGATGTGCGTTACCTGCCCGGTCTTGAAATCCGTACCGATACGGCCACTGGCGAAACCCTGCACGTTGTTGTAGCCCAGGCCGGGCGCAATAACGTGCGCGTGCTGCATTGGGCGTCTGGCAAGCCCGACGCGCTTGAAAATGATCAGACTCGCTACACCCTGAACGACCACCTGGGGTCCGGCACGCTGGAACTGGATGGGCAGGCGCAGCGTATCAGCCAGGAAAGTTATTACCCGTTCGGCGGCACGTCATGGTGGGCGGGGCGCAATGCGATTGAGGCGAGTTACAAGACCGTGCGTTACTCAGGCAAGGAGCGCGATGCGACAGGGCTTTATTATTACGGTTTGCGGTATTACGCGCCGTGGTTACAGCGCTGGATCAATCCGGACCCGGCCGGTCTTGAGGACGGGCTTAATCTATACGGTATGTTGAGAAACAACCCGCTCACGTTCATCGACGCGGTGGGAGGAGTCGCTGAAATTCCCAAGCATATTCACTACATCTGGTTGGGCGCTGCTGAACCGCTGATGGAGCACCTGGAAGGGATTAAAAACACTTCTGTGCTGAATCCCGACTATCAGTTGACGCTGCATCTGCATCTGGACCTGCGAAAAGGTGATGAAACGGAAATAGCCTCAGCGCTGCGCGGGCGAAAAAACGTCCATATTTCCGACCTCAGGGAAGAGGAATTTTTCAGAAAATTCCAGAAAACACCGTCATACGAGATTTATAAGGATTTATAAGGATTTGTATGGGGATGACCCTCGACACTACTCGGCAGCCAGTGACGTGCTTCGCTACAGCTTGATCAACCATTATGGCGGTATTTATTCGGACACGGATGACATGTTCAAGCGCGGTGTCATGGATACCGATTTCATTACCAAGCCCAAGAGGATTTTCACGATGCGCCCGACGGACACACCTTGGAACCGGGATGAAATCGTGATTAACAATAACTCGTTCGCGTCACCTGCCAACAATCCGGTGCTGAGCACTTTGGAAAAGGAGATCGTCGACCGGTACAGCGTTTATCGTGAGACGGGCCTTGGCGAAGTGCTCAGTAGCACCGCCGATGTGAACGACAGGATGAGAATCGTTTCTGCTGTCACGGGGCCCAGGGTGTTCACAGAGGTATTGCTTAAAGAAGGGCGCGGGCTAAGCAAGCTGTTTACAACGATGATCGATCACCATATTAAAGGTAAACCATTAAAAAACCCGAAGCGTTATCAGGCAGAAGCCCAAAAAAGAATGCCACTCTCGAACTTCATAAAAATGGGAGGCAGCCACTCATGGCAATAGCGCCGGTGAGGCCGTATGAGCGACCTGAATATGAGAGCAAGCTGTTACAGGGCAATGATGTTTGGGACTCAAGGTAAAAAGCCCCCGGCAATAATGTGCGCATGACACTGCGCAAAGAATTACCGAGGGCTGTTTCACTTGCAGCTAAAAGCGTCTGTTACCGAGCAATCGTCTGTGTCTTCACACCCGCTTCCAGCGCGTTCGAACGACCGTAGATGTCTTCGAAACGCTCGATGTCGTCTTCGCCCAGGTAGCTGCCCGATTGCACTTCGATGATTTCCAACGGGATCTTGCCTGGGTTGCGCAGGCGATGGACCGAGGCGATCGGGATGTAGGTGGACTGGTTTTCAGTGAGCAGGAACACGTTCTCGTCACAGGTGACCTGCGCAGTACCGGATACCACGATCCAGTGTTCGGCGCGGTGGTGGTGCATCTGCAGCGACAGGCAGGCGCCCGGCTTGACGGAGATACGCTTGACCTGGAAACGACCGCCCATGTCCACCGAATCGTAGGAGCCCCACGGACGGTACACTTCGAGGTGGTTCTGGGTCTCGGTGCGGCCCTGTTCGTTCAGGGTGGCGACCATCTGTTTGACGCCCTGGACCTTGTCCTTGTGGGCAATCATCATCGCGTCCTTGGTTTCGACGACCACGATGTTGTCCAGGCCGATCACCGAGACCAGTTTGCCGTTGCCGTGGATCATGCAGTTGCGGCTGTCCTGGATAACGACGTCGCCCTTGGTGACGTTGCCGTTGGCGTCCTTTGCGTTGACTTCCCACAGCGACGACCAGCAGCCGACATCGCTCCAGCCGGCCGACAGCGGTACAACGCAGGCGCGCTGGGTTTTTTCCATGACTGCGTAGTCGATGGAGTTGTCCGGGCAGCAGGCGAAGGTCGAGGAGTCGATTTCAAGGGCGTCGCCGTCCTGTACGCTGCGCTCGAGGGTCAGCAGGCAGGTGTCGTAGATGTCCGGATCGTGCTTTTTCAGTTCTTCGAGGAAGCGGCTGGCGCGGAACAGGAACATGCCGCTGTTCCAGTAGTAACCACCGGCTTCGACGAATTCCTTGGCGCGTTTTTCGTCAGGTTTTTCGACGAACTGCGACACGCGGCTGACGCCTTCGGGCAGCAGGGCATCGGCGGTGGACTTGATGTAGCCGTAGCCGGTTTCCGGCTTGTTGGCCGGTACGCCGAACAGCACCATTTCGCCGCGTTCTGCGGCGACGGTTGCCAGTGCCAGTGCGCGTTGCAGGGCTTTCTGGTCTTCGATGACGTGGTCGGCTGGCAGCACCAGCATCAGGCCGTCATTGCCTTCGTTGACCAGCTTCATGGCGGTCAGTGCAACGGCGGGTGCCGTGTTGCGGCCGAACGGTTCCATGAGGATCGCCTGGGTTTCCAGGTTCAGCGCACCGAGTTGCTCGTTGACGATGAAACGGTGGTCCTTGTTGCAGACCACGATAGGCTCCTGCATGCCCTCGAACACCAGACGCTCCAGGGTTTGCTGGAACAGGGTGTGCTCGCCGGTCAACGCCAGGAACTGTTTAGGGAATTGTTTACGCGAAAGCGGCCAGAGTCGTGAACCACTACCGCCTGACAAGATAACTGGAATCATTTTGTTTCTCCAAAAGCATTCAATTAGGGCCGTACGAGGTGTCTGTCGTTTCTGTCTTGTTCTTGTTCCGCGCTGGCCGGTTCAGTGCTGATGCCCTGAACCGACCGGCATAATCCGTTTAGCGGGTAGCGACCGGTGGCTTGACCCACACTGGCGAGAGGCTGCTGCCACTGCCGGTGATGTAGAGCACAGCGGCTTCGCCACGCTCCAGTGCCACAGGTTTCACATCGGTGACTTTCTTGTCGCCGTCGTACAGCGCCAGGCTGACCTTGACCGGGTTGATTTCACGCTCGCCGGTGCCTTTGGCCGCTACAGCCTTGACCACGTCGGTCTTGCCATCAGCGGTTTTCAGGGTCAGGGACTTGTCGCTCAGGTTCTGCACACGAACCAGGGATTTCTGCTTGTTCTTGAACGGTGGCTCTTCGACCAGCTGTGGCTTGCCGCTGGCGTTGTTGACGATGGTGTAGTAGTGATCACCCGCCAGTTTCACCGGCAGGCTCTGGCTGCCCAGCTTGGCGGTGTAGTCGCCCTGCGGCATGAAGCTGAACGCAGTGCTGCCCAGTGGCGCCACTTCGTTGAGGTTGGTGTTGCCGACGGTGGCGCTGATTTCGGCGTTGCTGGCGTTGTAGACACGCACGAAGGTCGAGCCTTTCGGTGCGGTCGGGCCGTACAGGGCGGAGTCACCGGCGAAAGCCTGCAGGGACATCAGGCCCAGACCTGCGGCCATTGCGCAGGTTTTGAACAGGCGTTTTGCGGCCGAACGGTTGGCAGTAGTGTTGAAAGTCATGAGTCAGTCCTCTCAGTTTTGCGCCCGGTTGGGCGACTCGGATTGTTTGGCGTTGAGCGCCACGTTTTCTTGGGTGTCACGCGATTTCTTCAGCTCGGCGATCCACTTCGGATCGAACTCGCCAAGATCGTTGTGTGCCGGCAGGTAGCGCTCCGGGAATTCCCAGATCACCACTTGCGGCGGGGTGTTCTTGAAGGCATCGGTCTGCAGGTACTTGAGCATCGGCAGGATCGGGCCATGGCCGTCTTCGGCGTAGTTGACGACATCGCTGCGCAGCGCTTCTTTCAAGGCACCGACGAAGTTCCAGTTAGGGTTGGCGCTGTAGCTGGTGCCCACCAGACCCACCGGGATGTCGCTGTCTGCGAACAGTGCGTCACCGCCTGCCGCTTCGCCTGCTACCGGATCGGTGCTGCGTTTCTGCAACTCGTCCGGCTTGGGCAGCATGTTGCTGAACAGCGGATCGAGCGGCAGGAATGTAGTCAGGTCACCCTTGTAGGCTTCGGTTCCCTTGGCTTGTGTGACGAACTGCTCAGGTTCGCCTTCCAGTGGTGTTTTCTGGGCAATCGCGGCGCTCAGTTGCTGCGCGGCGACTTCGGCACCCATTGGCGTCCAGTGGGTGTCGGTGCGCAGGAAGACCTGGCCCTGTTGCTTGGCAGCTTGCAGCGGCGCGAGCAGGTCAGGGGCAAAGATCCCGGCCTTGGCCACCTGAGCGTGGAACTGCTGATACAGGTCGGTGTGCAGGCTGGCAGGCTTGCTGTCACCGATGTGTTCCGGGTACAGACGGGTCTTCGCCGGAACGATCGCCAGGACCAGTTTGGTGCCCTGTTTTTCCAGCGCGTCACGCACACCCTGAATGATCGCCAGGTTGTCGGCTTCGTTTTGCTCGCCGTTGGCAACGGCGTCGAATTCTTCGTCGGTGTACAACCACTGGTCCTTGCCGAGCACGACGCCCGGACGACCTTCGTTGAACAGTTTGAAATCCAGCGCCGCCCAGAGGTTGGTGCCCAGACGCTTGATCGGGAACTCATCGTCGTAATGAGTTTCCGCCGCCTTGGTCCACTTGCCGTTGAGCACAGTGGTTTCCGCCGACGTCGAGAAGGTGCTGAAACTGCGCAGCGACCAGATCCCGAGGGCCAGCAGAATGCCCAGAAAGAGGGCGATATAGAGGATTCGTAATGAACGCGTCATGTCAGGCTCCTCAGAACTGGAAGTAAAGGAACGGCGAGAAGCTTTGCGCCGAGAGTTTGAGAATCG
Source organism: Pseudomonas syringae pv. coryli str. NCPPB 4273 (assembly GCF_000972175.1). Classification (NCBI taxonomy): domain Bacteria; kingdom Pseudomonadati; phylum Pseudomonadota; class Gammaproteobacteria; order Pseudomonadales; family Pseudomonadaceae; genus Pseudomonas; species Pseudomonas syringae pv. coryli. The sequence goes on from NZ_AWQP01000040.1 coordinate 19,044, forward strand.
AAGCCACGAACAACAGCAGGATCAGTGCGCGCATGGCGTAACGTGGCCAGTCGGCTTCCCAATAGGCCGGTTGCACCTGAGCTTCGCTGCCCACGGTGTAGCCAGGCATGTGCAGGCTGCCGGGTGCGTCGCCAGGAACGGCCTTGATGGTGCCCGGTTGAGCGGTCGCAGGACCGTCGGCCTTGGTGCTCTTGCCGGTGTCTTTTTCGCGATTCTGGTAGAAGTCGCGCAGACCGAAGAACGCCAGCGTCAGATAAGCCACCACCAGTGTTGCCACTTGCAGACCGGTCAGGCTGGCGCGGTTGAGTTCCGAAAGCTGCCACTCGCCGAAGCTGAACATGGCGCCGTACATACGACCGGCGACATGCAGGTTTTCAGCGCGGAAGATCACCCAGCCGATGATCACCAGGAGGAAGGTCAGTGCCCAGCGGATCGGGTTGAAGCTGTAGGGTTTGGTGTTGATACCGACCGCTTTTTCGATCGCCAGCCACATGCCGTGCCAGGCACCCCAGATGATGTAAGTGACGTTGGCACCGTGCCACAGACCGCCGAGCAGCATGGTCAGGAACAGGTTGCGGTAGGTCGCGACCTTGCCGCCACGGTTGCCGCCCAGGGTGATGTAAAGATAGTCACGCAGCCAGGTGGACAGGCTGATGTGCCAGCGACGCCAGAACTCGGTAATCGACTGGCTGATATAGGGCTGTTTGAAGTTTTCCATGAAGCGGAAACCCATCATCAGACCCAGACCGATGGCCATGTCGCTGTAACCGGAGAAGTCGAAGTACAGCTGCGCGGTGTAGGCCAGCGCACCCAGCCAGGCGTCGCCGGTGGTCGGGTTCTGCAGAGCGAAGCAGTGGTCGGCGACCACGGCCAGGGTGTCGGCGATGAACACTTTCTTGATGAAGCCCTGCATGAAGCGCGTGGCACCTTCAGAGAACTTGTCCAGCGTGTGGGTACGGTTGTTGAACTGGTCGGCCAGATCACGGAAACGCAGCACGGGGCCGGCGATCAGGTGCGGGAAGATCGCGACGAATGCAGCGAAGTCGATCAGGTTGCGCGTGGCCGGGGTGTCGCCGCGATAAACGTCGATGATGTAGCTGATGGACTCGAAGACATAGAACGAGATACCGATCGGCAACAGCACGTGAGTCAGGATGAACGGTTCCAGACCCATCGAGGTCATGGCTGCGTTGATGCTGTCCACGCCGAAGTTGGCGTATTTGAAGTAGCCCAGAATGCACAGGTCTACAATCACGCCAAGCAGCAACCACTTCTGTGCCGGCTTGGTCCGCACACCTGCTGCGCCCACCTTGAGACCGATCCAGTAGTTCCAGACGGTCACGCCGATGAACAGCGCCAGAAAGTCCACTCGCCACCAGGCGTAGAAGATATAGCTGGCAATCAGCAGCAGCAGATTGCGATAGCGTTGCCCGCTCAGATAGTACAGGCCGAGGAAGATCGGCATGAACAGGAACAGGAACACGTTGGATGAGAAAACCATCCTTATCTCTCCGTTTGTCCAACATTCAAGGGCTCAAAGCCCCCCCAAACCCCCCGTTGAAATTGGGGGGTAAAACACGTCGCGTTACGACTTGTCGGTGAAGCAGCTCAGGCGAGGTCCGGTCTTACGGATTTAGCGCCTGGGCGTGCCTCTTCGCGAGCAAGCTCGCTCCCACAAAGAACTCTGTGAATCACGAACCGTCGTTATCGTCCTTGTCGCCTTTCTCGTGCGAGGGGTCGTAGACCTTGGTCAGGTCACCGCCCAGGCGGAACGTCTTGAACGGCTGCTTTTCGTGTTTCTCTTCCAGCACATCCGGGCTGCAGGTGTAGAGCGAGCAGTACGGTTCGAGCCAGGCGAATTTCGGATCTTTCTTCAGGTCCGTCATGTCCTGTTTCTCGCCGTTGTGTTCAGCGAAAATCGAAGGGTCTTTGACGCCGGCCAGAACCCGGTCACCCAGACGCTTCAGGGCACCATTGTTTTCCGGACGCAGGTCCACGCCGTTGGCCTGGGCGAAGCTGGCAATCATCGCGAGCGGTGGCAATGCGTAGTTGTGATACGACAGTGCACGCTGACGACGCTTCATCTCGTTGGGCAGGAAACCGTCCTTGTCCACTTGATTGGCAGCGACCTTGTATTCCTTCACGGCCCAGTCGAACAGGTCCTGACGATTGGTGGCGACAGCGGTTGCCATCACTGACCAGGCAGCCCAGTACGAGTGGTTGTTGATTTTTTCCAGCGGCAGATTGCTCCAGTCGCTGACCACCTGATCGGCCAGTTTGCTGAACCAGGTCTCGATGATCTTGGCGTCCTGCTGACGGTTGGCCAGCGGGTGCGACTCGGAGAACTTCAGACGCAGGTAGGCGGAGGACATGCTGCCCAGTGCCCATTTGCGCATGGATTTACCGGTGTGGTTGAACTCGCGCGACTCCAGCGCATCGGCCTTGGCCCAGGTGGTCATCATGTTCAGCGCGCAATCGAGTTGTTCCGGACGACCGTCGCGCATGTACTGCATCACGACTTTGCTGACGCCACGCTCAAGGGTGGTGATGTCCTTGGTCGCATCGCGGAACGCTTCTTCGGATACCGCATTGAGCGTTGCACGTGCCTTGTCCGAACCCTCGTACTTGCTGCGGAAGACCAGCTTGTCGGTGTAGGGCTTTGGAATGGCTTCACAGCTGAAGTTGTGATCGCCAGTCTTCATTTTTTCGATCGGGGCGTCATAGCCCTTGGGTGGAACCAGTGCGGCGGACGCGCCCGTGGCCCAGGCCATCGATGACAGGATTGCCATCGACAGCAGGGTAGGGCGTATCAGTTTAGGAGTCTGCATAAGTCACCTCATAGTCCGGCTTGAGCGGTGTGTGTCGCAGCGCTCGGGAACACGTTGCGTTTGCATACTTTGGCTTCGACTTTTTGTGGTGCCGTGCCTGCTTCCGGTCCCTGGATTTCCAGCGCCAGCAGTTGCTGGTTGGCCCAATCCTCATCCTCGCGCAATTCAAAGGCGAAGCGTCCATCGGTGTCTGACGTTTCCGGTTTCTCGATTTTCAGATCCTCGTGGCGACCGTTCATGTACCAGAGCCTGGCCTGAAGGACTTTCACCGAGGTGTCGTCAAACTTGATGTCGATCTGATTGCTGCCGTTGCGAATGTCCTTGATGCCATTCTTGCCGTTGACCAACACTTCGTTGGTGCCCGGCTTGAGGGTGGTGCTGGCGCTCATGACGGCAGGCTTGCCTTCACAGCCGTTGTCCAGCAGCGACATCATCTGGCGATAGATGGTCTCCTGATCCAGGCGATACAGTGGCGAGAATTCCCAGATGAGAATTTTCGGCGGACGCTTCTGGAAGTCTTCGCTGCCCAGGTACTGCAGCATCGAACCTTCCAGGCCACCACCAGGGAACGCCACGTTCAACACGTCAGCGCCCATGTATTCCTGCAGGAAGCCAGCGAAGTTGTAGTTCTTGCCGCTGTGGCTGGTACCGACCAGGGTGATTTCCGGGTTACCGGAATCGCCGAACAGGTCGCCGTCGCCCGCCTCACCCTTGGGCTCGGTGGTGAACTGGTCCATGTACTGGATCGCGTAGCTGGTGCCGCACAATTGACCCGCCATATTGTGCAAAGTGCCCGTCTTGCCCATGCGTCCGGAAATATGGCTTTCGAACTCACGCTTGGGGATGTCGCTGTAACCCGGAACTTTCTTCACGGTTTCGGCAACGATCTTCGCCGTACGCTGCGCGCCATACGGCGTCCAGTGCTGGTCACCGCGGAAGTAGAAATCATGCGCCTGCTGCTCGTTGGTCAACGGCGACAGGTCAGGGACCCAGTAGCCCATCTTGCTGAAGCGACCGAGCATGGCCTGATAGTTTTTCAGCGCCTTGTCGTAGTCGAACTTGTCGCGTTCGGCCGGGAACAGCTTGTTGCGATCCACCAGACCACGGGTCGGCTGATACACCACGACCAGCTCGACGCCTTTGCTCTTGAACGCATCGTGCAGTTCTTTCATGCGGCGATAGCCGGCAGGCGTGGTATCGAACTCGGTGCGCAGGTCTTCCTGAGTCCGGAACAGCCAGTCGCCCTGCGCCTGGACCAGCGTGGTGAAGTTCTGCTGATAGCGCGTGGTGTAGTTTTTCGCGTCATGCGCGGCCGGGCACAGCGAGCAGCAAGGCTCGGCCTTGAACGTCGGTGCTTGCGAGTCGTCTGCCCGAGCGACACCCGCAGCGGCCATCAAGGCGGCGGTGAGGCTGGACAGGCTCAACAGCTTGATCAGATGTGCGTGCATAACAATACCCTTCCTCATTCCCGCAGCTCGGTCTGGCTTTCGACGGGGTCGATCAATACGGCTTTCTTCTGGCGTACCAGCAGGTCGAGGATTTCGTCCTGGCGCTCACCGAGGACGCCGTTGAGGCTGATACCGACTTCTTTGGTAGGCATCAGCATCGAGACGCGATACAGCTCGACACTCAGTGGCGAGTCGATGGACAGCGGGCCGGAGCCGTTGCTGGACAGTTCGCCGCCGACCATGATCAGCGAGACCTGAGCGTCGAACGGATCGAGCTCAATGTCGCGGTCGGTGTCGCTCAAGTCCTTGATGTGGCCGTAAACGCCCATCAGGCCGTTGCCCATGGCGACGTTCTCGTACAGCTTGATGTTCACACTGTTACGCACGCGGATACCGTGGCGGCGGTTGGCGATCACGCGATTGCCCCACAGCAGGTTGTTGCCGCTTTCGTACAGGGTGATGCCGTCGGTGTGGTTCTGGTAAATCTCGTTGTAGGCGACGATGTTGCCGACGCTGTTACGGTCCAGAACCACGCCGGACAATTTGTTGTTGTGGCTCTTGTTGCGGAAGATGAAGCTGTTGTCCACTTCCCGGGAAATGATGATCCCGTGCTTCTTCTTGGTCCCGTAAACGTCGTTTTCGGCGATGATCAGACCGTGCGAACGGTCGTGCGGGTCAATGCCGTAAATGATGTTGTCGCGGTAGGTGTTGCCCTTGACCACGAAGTCGCGGGTTTCATAGCAGTAGAAGCCGTACCACATGTCCGAGAACTCTGAATCGATGATCCAGCCCGTCGGTTCGGGACGCTTGAGCACCTTCGCGGTGTTGGGCGTGTACTGGGAAATACTGATGCCGTAGGACTTGCTCTGGTCGTAGCCCATGCTCGCCATTTTGGTATTGGCGATCCAGGTTTCCGAGCCACCCCAGGTCAGCAGGAAAGGACGAAACTCGTCAGGCTTGCGATAGGTCGCCAGGCCGTTGCGGGTTTCACTCCAGGCGTTGACCTGAGTGTGAGTGATCAGCATCTTGCCTTCACTGACGATGAACGAGCCCTTTTCCTGAGACAGACGCAATTCCTTGGTCTTGCTGTCGATCTCGAAGGTCCCGGTTTCCTTGATCAGGATCGGCAGGCGCGCCACGTAGACACCTGGCGAGACTTCGTTGAGGAACTGCTTGGGCACCTTCCTGGCCAGGTCCTGCAGGTTCACGTAGCCGTCGGAAATCATGATGGCCTGCGGGATACCGCGCTGACGGTTCACCCATTCGGCCATCTTGTTGTCACCGCCGATGAATTCCTTCAGGCCGGTTTCTTCCATCATCCGCGAAACAGTGACCTTGCCCGGCTTGTTGCGCACGATCTTTTTCAAGGCGGCTTCGGCGGTGTAGCCCTTGAGATCGGGCAGCACCGGATTGGCCATTTCCAGCGGCTCGGTCGGCGGGCTGGTGATGGTGTAGGTCTTGGCCTGGTGCAACTCCTTGACCACCGCCTTCTGTGTGTCGGGTACGACAGGCGCGTTGGCCAGCGCCACACCGCTGGCCATCAGCAGGGCGCTGGTCAGCAGTGCGCTTTCGAGCAGGGCGTGCGGCCAGTGTCGGCTACGCCCGTTGCTTGTATGACTGTTCATCTCTGGCACTCCTTTGGCGGTTCGCATCAGAAGCGCCAGATGACGTCGACAACAGCGCGGTGCATGTAGCTGTCCACGTTGCTCTGATACGCGTCGCCTGGCTTGAAGACACCTGCGCGCAGGCGCACCAGTGCCGAAGGTTCATCGAACGACTGGCTCAACGAGGCTGGCAGCAGGCCTTGCTTGAAGTACTTGGTCACGACCAGGTCCATTTCCTGACCCAGGTCCTTGCTGCCGTCTTCCAGTGGCAGCGAGCTGAACGTACCGTTCTGGTTGTCGCTCACCGCGTTGATGCCCGAGCCGCCGATACCGGTGTTGCCGTCCACGCGACGGAACTTGTGGTAGATCAGCGACGCGTCGTATTCCTCGTTCATCTGCCAGGAGGCGAACAGCGAGCCGGTTTCCACGTTGGCCATTTCGCCCTGGAAGGCTTCGCCGAAGCGATGGATGCGCGAGCGTGTACCGGTCCAGTTGGAGCGGTTACTTTCCAGACCGTTCTGGACGTAGTCCTTGCTGGCGCGCGAGTAGGCGGCGCCGACTTGCCATTGCGGGTCCAGGCGCAGGCGCAGGCCCAGGTCGGTGGCCCAGCCATTCATGTCACGGCTGTTCTTTTCGCCTGCAATGAACTGGTCGTTGGGAGCGGAGGTCACGCCGATTTCGTCGCGCGTTCCGTTCAGCCAGGTCAGGCTGCCCCAGTAGTTGAGCTGATTGGTGTTGCTGCGATAGTTGTAGGCATCGCTGTCAGCCTGCAGGCCGACCCAGGTCAGATCGCCATTGGAGGTCTTGTCCAGATCATCTACCACCTGGCCCTGAGACTTGAGCTTGCCGTCGTCAGCGCTGTGGTGAGCGCGGATACCGGCCCAGTTGCCCGGTGTCCACTGATAACTGACCGAGCCGAACAGGTGCTTGCGATCTTCGTCGTCAGGTGCCAGTTCGGTCAGGTCGGTGCGGTATTCGCTGAAACGCTGGGCAGCACCCAGTTCAGCGCGCAGCAGTGTGGTATCGAACGACCAGTTGATGGCCTCGATGTTAGTGTCGTGCCATTGACCGTCGTCGTTGCGCAGACGCTGACGACCGACTTTCAGGATCTCGCCGGGGTAGGGCGTGAAACCGCTGTAGCCGATCCAGAATTCACGCAGTGCCGCGTAGGTCTTGTCGGCTTCGCGCTCGCTGGCAGTGCCACGCGAGGTCTGCGTGCCGCTGCCGTCGCTGTTGCTCTGCTCCAGCGGGTCGGTCTGAATGATGTCGGTGGCGGTGACCACCTGGCCCATTGCGTAACCGCTCCAGTCGCCGCGCTCGCCATAGACCCAGGGACGCAGGTCCAGGCCCACACCGTTGACGTCGCCGCCCGAACGGGTGCCCAGATCGCGATCATCCTCGGCCTGCGCCGTGGCTTTGATTTCGATACCGAAATTTTGCGGTTGTTCGGTCAGCGCTGCCAGCGTCGGGCAGGCCCACAACAGGGTGAAGCCAAGGCCCATGCCGGCGGCCATCAGGGGATTCAACTTCATAATGCTTCCTCACCGTCTTTTTCTTCTTGCAGGGCCTGCAATGCCATCGCGTTCTGAGTGGCGTTAGCGCCCCGGACTTTTTGCTCGCGTGCCAACAGGTCTTTGGCGGTGGCGAGCTTTTCAGGCGGCAGTTGTGTGTTGAGGGCCTCGGCAAGCTCGGTCGCTTGCGGGGTCTGACTGGCCAGCGCCAGTTGCGCGAACACCCAGGCGTTAACCGGGTCGGGCATAGTGCCCTTGCCCTGCGAGAACAGCTGCGCAAGGGCGAAGTCGGCGCTGTTCTGGCCACCACGGGCGGCGGTCAGCAGCTCGTCCACGGCTTTTTGCGAGTAGACCTGGCCCAGGTAGCCGCGACGGTAGATCTGACCCAGGTAGTAATGGGCCGAGATTTCCGTTGCGGTGGCTTTCTTCAGGTGCTCCTCGGCCTTGACGGCATCGGGCGTGACCCATTTGCCCTCGTAGTACAGGCGTCCAAGCAGCAGCTCGGCGCGCGGCTGGTCAGCCGCACGGCCGTTGTTCAGGTATTCCATCATCTTGTTGACGTCGCCCAGTTCGGGGAAGTCGTAAAGCAGTTTGGCCAGCGTGACCCATGAGATCGGGTAGCCCGGCGCAACGCTTTCCAGCAATTGCTGAGCGGTCTTTTCGTCCGGTGTGCCGATGGTGGAGTCACCCAGTACGCGCGCGACGCTGTCCACTCGTTGGGCATTGACGCGGCCAGCGGCGTATTCGCTCTTGAGCTTTTCGATCAAGGCCGTGCGTTGCTCGGCCTGGCCGCGTGTCTGGTAGACAGTGGCCAGTTCGACGTAGCAGATATCCGTGGCCGACAGCGCCTGTTTGCAGATGCTCTCGACCTCATCGAGGTGTTGAGCATAAGTGCCTTGGGTGCGATACAGCAGCACCTGAGCCAGACCTGCTTCCGGATAACCGGCGGCGCGCCACTCGCTGATCTTCTGCTGCGCATTCACTTCAGGGAAGGTGTGCGGGTATTGCAGATACAGCATCGCCAGCGGGATCAGCGTGCCGGATTCGCCATTGGCGAAGGCCTTTTTCAGCAGGCCTTCGGCTTCGCGGTGTTCGGCTTCGGTCGCGTCGGGCTTGGCCGCCAGCAGACGGCCCAGACGCGACTGCGCACGAGGCGACGTCTCTGCTGCAGCGCGATAGGTCGCTTCGGCCTGCTTGAGCTGAGCCGGGTCGCGAGTCGCGACCTGAATATCAGCCAGGCCGACCTGCGCGTCGCTATAGCCCAGGTCCGCCAGCTGCCGATAGTTCTGCTCCGCCAATGCCGTGTCGCCGTTTTTCAGGGCTTCATTGGCAAGGCGTTGATCAGGCAGGCCGGCACAGCCGCTCAGGCCGAGCGCGACGGCGAGGCTCAATAGCGTGGGGGTCGACAGGCGTCGTAGTGGGCTGTTCATGGTTACAGACCCGCAGCCATGGCTTTATCGATCAGCCAGTTCACGGACGGGCCGCGATCGCTGACCACTTCGACAGGGCGACCGGCAAGCGAGCTGCTCAGGCTTTCGTCAGGCTTGATCTGCACGCGGATGTCGGTGGACAGGTCGGCGTCGCTCAGGTTGGTGCTGCTGACGATCTGACCGGTACGCAGTTTGTCTTCGCCAGCGATCTGGAAGCTGACACGTGTGCCTGGCTTGACGTCGTTGAACTGGCGATAAGTGAAGCGCGCTTCAACCGTAGCCGGCGCGTTGCGTGGCACCAGTTGGAAGATCACCTGACCCTTGGACGCGAACTGACCGTCGGCCACCAGTTGGCGAGCCACGACGCAATCGCACGGGCTGGTCATGGTGCCGCTCATCTGCTTGCCATACAGCTCTTCGATCTTGGCTGGCTGCAGGTCTTCACCGGTCAGGCTGCCCTTGAGCATTTCCAGCATGCTGGTGTTGAAGGACGCCAGTGGTGCGCCTTTGGCAGCTTCGCCGTTCTGGGCGACCAGGCTTTGCACGGTACCTTCACGCGGCATGGTCACGTCCATGCTTGGAATGGTGACCAAACCAGCCGATGCATGGCTGACGAAGTACAGGCCGTAGATCGTCTTGAAGATAAAACCGAAAGCGGCCAGACCGACAATGAACACGCCCAGGCTGAAGGTCACAGCGCGCAGGCGACCCATGGCGCTCATGCCGCCGTCCTTGCCCTTGACCTTGCGTGCCTTGGTGAAGTTGTCGCGCTGCAGGGTGGCCAGCACTTCGCCCAGGGTGACGACTTCGCCGGACAGGTGCGAGGTGATCAGGTGGCGCAGGGTAGCGATGTCCTGAGGTTCGAGGTTCTGGAACTGGCAACCGATGCGGTTGCTGGCGTTGTCGATCGAGCGCACTTGCAGGTCGACGTCCATGGCCAGGCCAAGGTTGTCGATGATGAATTGCAGGCGGCCCTTGACGATCTGACCTTCGCTGAATTTCTGCCCGGACGGAGCAACGAAACTCAGGCCGCCGGCCGACAGGTCTTCGATACGTACCAGTGGCGCGTTGGGCTGATCATTCAGCAGGCGCAGCTTGGCAGGGATCTTGATCCGCGCGTGTTGGCGCTGGGCTTCGGATTCATGTACGACGTTCGCATTCACGGCTGTATTCATGGCTATTTTTCCTACTTAAGCAATTAATCCGTTGGCCCGGTCAAACCATCGTCAACAGCACAGCGACGAAGATGGTGCCAGCCGAGAAAGTCATGGTTCGGGACGACCACGTGTTGAACCAGCCCTGAAAGCTGGCCATGTCGCGGCTTAGTTTGGTGTCCTGGCGAGTCCAGGACTGGCGGTCCAGGCGGAAGAAGACATAGATCTTCATCAGCGCGCCGACGATCTGGTTGTAATAGAGAATGATCGGGTAGGCAGGCCCGATCCTGTGTCCCGACAGGGACAGCAGCAGGGTGAGGATCAGGCGGGTCATGCCGATCCACAGCAGATACATCAGCAGGAACGCGCCGCCGTACTTGAAGCTGGCGATCAGGGCGACGGTCAGACCGAGAATGGAGGTCCACATCGACACACGCTGGTCGAACAGCACGATGCTGGTGAAGATCCCCAGGCGACGTACGCCCAGACCCAGTGCACGCGAGTTCTGACGCAGGTTGTTGCCGTACCAGCGATACATCAGCTTGCGGCTGGCTTTCAGGAAGCTCTTCTCGGGCGGGTGTTCCACGGTGTTGATCGCTGCGTCCGGCACGTAGAACGTGTCGTAACCCAGGCGCATCAGGCTGAACCAGCTGGACTTGTCGTCGCCGGTCAGGAAGCGGAAGGTGCCCAGACGCCAGTGATTGAGCGAGTCGCTTTCCACGTCGGCAATGAACTCGGGGTCGGTTACCACGGTTGCGCGGAACACCGACATGCGACCGGTCATGGTCAACACGCGTTTGGACAGGGCCATCGAGCACATGTTGATGTGACGCTGAGCAAAACGCAGCTTGTGCCACTCGCTCATGATGTAGCCGCCACGCACTTCACAGAACTCGTTGGTGGTCAGGCCGCCGACATTGTCGAACAGCTGGAACCACGGCACGGTCTTGGCGACCACACCTTCGTTGAGCACGGTGTCGCCGTCGATCACCGCAACCACCGCGCGGCTGTCGGGCAAGTGACGCGAGATGGCGCGGAAGCCATAGGCCAGACCATCGCGCTTGCCGGTGCCCGGAATGCGTACGAAGTCCAGCTTGACGCGCTCTGGCGGATTGAACTTGGCCCACATGCTCTTGACCAGCAGCTCATCGGACATTTCCACCAGCGAGCAGACGATCGTCGTCGGCAGGCCGCAGTCGATGGCTTCGCGGATAACCGAGTTGTAGACCTGTGCGGTGGTCAGCGCGTCGATACGGAAGCTGGTGACCATCAGAAACACATGGGACGGGTCTGCTGCACTGCCCAGCTTGCGAACCTTGCGGCGCAAGTGCGGGTAAACGATGTACAGGAAAATCATCCCGCGCACGAAGTGCGTGATCCCCATCGAGTAGCGCCAGATACCAACGGCGCCAATCAGGAATATAAAGTTCTTCGACTGTGAGTCGAAGATACTGGTAGGCAATGCCGCGGCAAGGCCCATGAGTAAACTTAAATAGAACAGCCAACCTGCGGCCTGTAACAGGCCGTGCTTGAGCCTCTGCATAATCGTATCCCTAAGTCAGTTGCGAGCCTCAAGCCCCAGGCTGCAAGCACATTGCTTGAGCCTGTGGCCTGGAGCCTGGCGCTTGTGGCTTGCGGCTGATTTACCAGCAGATACCTTCGGCACGACCGTCTTCGCTGGTGGCGTTGGCCATGAAGCCCACCAGATCGATGACGCGCTTGCCTTCAGGGGTCTTGTTGGCGAGGGCGCGGAAACGCTCATCGCGGTTGCCGAGGATGATGACGTCGGAGTCATTGATGACCTGGTCGAAGTCCGAGTTCAGCAGCGAGGAAACGTGCGGAATCTTGGATTCGATGTAGTCCTTGTTGGCACCGTGAACGCGTGCATATTCAACGTTGCTGTCGAAGATGCTCAGGTCGAAGCCCTTACCGATCAGCATTTCGGCCAGCTCTACCAGCGGGCTTTCACGCAGATCGTCAGTGCCGGCCTTGAAGCTCAGACCCAGCAGTGCAACCTTGCGGGTGTCGTAGCTGGCAACCATGTCGAAAGCGTTCTGCACTTGCGAAGTGTTACTGCGCATCAGCGAGTTGAGCAGAGGTGCTTCAACGTCCAGGCTGCTGGCGCGGTAGGTCAGGGCGCGAACGTCTTTCGGCAGGCAGGAGCCGCCGAATGCGAAGCCAGGGCGCATGTAGTACTGGGACAGGTTCAGCGCCTTGTCCTGGCAGACCACGTCCATCACTTCACGGCCATCGACGCCGACGGCCTTGGCAATGTTGCCGATTTCGTTGGCGAAAGTAACCTTGGTGGCGTGCCACACGTTGCAGGTGTACTTGATCATCTCGGCAACGGCGATGTCCTTGCGGATGATCGGTGCATCGAGTTCTTCGTACAGCGACTGCAGAACGTCGCCCGAGGCTTTGTCGAACTCGCCGATGACGGTCATTGGCGGCAGGTCGTAGTCCTTGATCGCAGTACTTTCGCGCAGGAACTCAGGGTTGACGGCGACACCGAAGTCAACGCCGGCTTTCTTGCCGGAGCAGTCTTCCAGAATCGGGATAACAACGTTGGCAACAGTGCCCGGCAGGACGGTACTGCGAATCACGATAGTGTGGCGGGTGGCTTTGTCACGCAGGACATAACCGATTTCGCGGCACACCGATTCAATGTAATCCAGTTCCAGATCGCCGTTCTTCTTGCTCGGCGTACCGACGCAGATCATCGACAGATCGGTGGCGCGAATGGCTTCGGCGAAGTCTGTAGTGCCGCGCAGTTTTCCGGTACTGATACCTTTCTGCAACAGCTCTTCCAGACCCGGTTCAACGATAGGTGACTTGCCGTTGTTGATCAGGTCGATCTTGGTGCTGGAAATATCCACACCCACTACTTCGTGACCGCGGGCAGACAGGCAACCGGCACAGACTGCACCGACATAACCCAAACCAAATATGCTGATACGCATCGTATTCTCCTCGATTTTTCACGCCATAGATTGGCTGGATATTAATTTTGGCCAGCAGATGTCACGCGCTATCCCTTACGGCTAACAACGCCGTAGAACTAACGCAGGCATATTTAATGAGTGAGTGCCCAAAACAAGTAAGGCGAACTCAAATGACACTATGTGCAAGCGGCAAGTAACCTGTCCTTTCGGTCAGGGCCCTGCTCTCCTTGGATGCAGTAAACCACTCCTGTTCGACGATTGACGGCGGACCTCGTTAAGCCTGCCTCTGGCGCTAGCCAGGGCCGTCCTGTTCGAATCCTGCGCGTCGCACCGGGCCGGTGCTTCGCCTGTCTACAACATCAACTAGTGATGTGAGTTTAGTTCTGGTACCTGACACCAGGGTCACGTGGACCTGGCTTCCTTGTCGGTAACTTCCCGTTCTTCAAGGCGACCTGTAAGTGATCTCTTACACGTCAGCCCAGAATTGTTACGGGATGTAGGAGCGTACGAATTCGCATTTAGTTCCTGGCCACTCGTCCTGATTTGCAGATTTTGGTGTATCCGTCTTGTGACATGAGCGGTATCGCGATGATGGCTTTTTTCTTAAAAGCCTCGACTTGCAAGGGGTGTAGCGGGGTGAGTACGAAAGTGCCACTACTGCAAAAAGCTGAAATGCCACTACTTAAAAAAATGGATTTTTTTTTAAGAAAAAAACGCACGTGAGTTGGGAGTCGAAAAGTTGACGTTTGTCTGGCGTCATGAAGTTGTCATTCGGTGTTGGATCGTAGGACAGGCCGTGTAACAGCGCTCTGTTACACGACGGTTACAGCAGTTAGTCTTCCGCGATGTTGCGCAAAAATACCAACTTGTCGGGGGTCGACTGTTCGCGGTTGTAACGGTAGCCCTGTACATCGAACGCTTGTAACGCCTGGGGATCGTTGATGCGCTCTTCTATAACGAAGCGGCTCATCATGCCGCGGGCCTTTTTCGCATAAAAGCTGATGATCTTGTACTGGCCGTTCTTGAAGTCCTTGAACTCGGTGTCGATGATCCGCGCTTTGAGCGACGAACGTTTGACGGCAGAGAAGTATTCGGTCGAGGCAAGGTTGAGCAGCAGGTCGTCGCCCTGGTCTGCCAGCGCTTCATTGAGCCATTCGCTGATCCGCGTGCCCCAGAAGGCATAAAGGTCCTTGCCGCGAGCGTTGGCCAGCCGGGTGCCCATTTCCAGGCGGTAGGGTTGCATAAGGTCCAGTGGGCGCAGCAGGCCGTACAGACCTGACAGCATGCGCAAGTGGCCCTGCGCGTAGTCTAGCTGCGCTTCGCTCAGCGTTTCCGCTTCCAGGCCCGTGTAGACATCACCCTTGAAGGCCAGCAGTGCCTGCTTGGCGTTGTCGAGGGTGAAGTCCGGGTTCCAGCTGCCAAAGCGTGCCGCGTTCAATCCGGCCAGCTTGTCGGACAGGTGCATCAGTTCGCTGATCTGCGCCGGCGTCAGTTCACGCAACTGGTCGATCAACTCCTGGGAATGCTCCAGGTACTGCGGCTGAGTGAAGCGGCCGGTCGTGGGCGGTGTCTCGAAATCGAGGGTTTTTGCCGGGGAAATCACCATCAGCATGAAGTCGTCTCCTTTTATCGTCCGGGGATTCTAGGGGCTGATAGCCTGCGACTCCAGCTATGGTGGCGATAGAGGTCGCCCGGATGGTGATGGCAGTCGCACCTGCGGCTTTGTATGCGCGCCGACATAAGAAGCCATGCGCATATCAGCTATAGTGGCGCGCTGGTCATGACGTTAATGGTTGATCGAGAGGGCATCGGGTTTGCGTATCGTTTTAGCAGTGTGTGCAGGTCTGTTCTGGCTTCAGGCGCAGGCGGCAGCGCCGGTCATTGCCACCATTGACCGCAGCGTCTGGCCTGAGCGGCTGGAGACGCCGGGGTTGTTCGACGTCGCGTCGCGTGCAGAGATCCTCGCCTTTGCCCACGAGCTGTACCTCAGCGAAAAGCTCGACGAGGAGGGCCTCAAGCAGCGCCTCGGCCTGCGCTTCGTCAACGTGCCGTCTTTGAATGTGGTTCGTCATCGGCTGTGGCTGCGCTTGCTGGAGAACTACCAGAACGCGCAAAAGAGCTGCGAGCAGGACGCCAATTTCTGTGTGCTGGTCGAGGACATGGACCAGTTGCGACAGCGCGCCGAGGAATATCAGGTATCCAACGATTCGTTCTACGCCAACTGGGCCAGACCCGGCGCCGCATTCCACCAGCGTTATCTGAACGAGCTGCTGTTCATGGCGGCGCTGTTTCCACAGACCAGCAGCGAGATCGAGCGTTACAACTCCGATGAGATGAGTGGCGACGAGATGCCGGATCGTACGTTCATGCTCAACTTCGAAAGTGGCCCGAGCCCGGCCGACGGTGGTACCGACTGGCTGGCCGACTTCATGCGCCAGCAGAAAATGACCGCCACCTTCTTCGTGCTGGGCAAAAGTCTTCAGGAGCGTCTCGAGAGCACGTCGGTTGCAGGTGTGCAGGCGCTGTATCGCCAGCAGTGTGTGGGCATTCAGGGCTGGGAGTACCGCTCGCACAGCCAGTGGCTGGACTGGCAGGACTCGGTGCGACGCAGCGCGGCACTGGTTCAGCAGGTGTTGCCGGACAACTTCGTGCCGCTGTTTCGCCCACCTTATGGTCATCGACGTGCCGACAGCGGCGACTTCTTCCGCGCCGAGCATTTGCGCGTGTCACTGTGGAATATCGACGCCGAAGACGACACCGGACGGCTTTCTGCGGAGCAGGTGGGCGACCGTGTACTGACCCTCATGCTGCTCTGGCGCAAAGGGACGGTGGTATTCCACGACGTGGCCAACAAGGCGCAGTCGGCGCTGCCATTGCTGCTGGCCAATACCGCGCAAAGCGAGTTGATCTGGGACGATTGCCGAAATATCTCTGAAGCGCCCGAGGAACAAGGGCTGCAGAGCAGTGAAGAGGCTGCGCCGGAAGGGGAATGAAGGCAGATTCGGCGTGGGCGGACTTCCGACTTTAAACGTGACGGGTACGTCCGCCAAGCCCTATTCGTCAGGCTGTGAAATAAACTTCAAAAAACTGTCAAAGAGCTTTTTTCTGTCATCCCTTTTGCTGTATTACGAATACAGACCGCCGAAACCTGCAACACAGGTGGCGTCTTCCAAGACCCACCTTGAGCGACATTTCTGCCCTGCCTGAAGGGGAGAATCCGGCGGCCTTTTCGTGGCGCAGTACTGTCGTGGTTCTGCGTCGCCCGGCTTCTACAAAGGTGAGCGAGTATGGATGACCACGGACGCACCCCTTCCACCAACCAGCCAATCCTTTACGTGCTCGATACCAACGTATTGATTCATGATCCAAACGCACTGCTGAACTTCGAAGAACACCACGTCGCCATCCCCATGACGGTTCTGGAGGAACTGGACAAACTCAAGGCCGGTAAACATTCGGTTGCTGCCGAATGCCGCCAGGCCATCCGCCTGATCGACAAGACCCTGGGCGAAGCTTCGCCGGAGGAAGTCGAGAAGGGCGTGCCCATCGACCGTGGAACAGGCGTATTCAAGGGCTACCTGTCGATTTTGATGAGCAAGCGCGAGGAACCCAACAGCCTGCTGCCCGAGCACCTGAACGACAACATCATCATCAACCAATTGATTGACCTGCATGCGCGCAACAAGGACTTGAGCGTCGTGCTGGTGACCAAAGACATCAACATGCGCCTCAAGGCGCGCGCCTGCGGCATTGCTGCCGAGGATTACAGCACCGATCAGCTGGTCGACGACGTTTCACTGTTGTCGCGTGGCTACCATGACATGACCGGTTCGTTCTGGGACCGCGTCAGCAAGGTCGACACCCGTCAGGAGCGCGGCCGTACCTGGCACCGCGTGCAGCTCACTGAAATGCTGCCGGCGGTTCATATCAACGAGTTCATTGTCGATGAACAGGGTTTCGTCGGCTGGATCAAGGGCGTCAAGAACGACGAACTGCTGATTCTGGATATGCACCAGGAGCCTTTGCTGCATCAGGAGGCCTGGGGGCTGAAGCCGCGCGATATCTATCAGGGGCTGGCGCTGTTTGCGTTGCTCGACCCGGATATTCATCTGGTCAACCTGTCAGGTGCCGCAGGCTCGGGTAAAACCATTCTGGCCCTGGCTGCTGCCATCGAGCAGACCATGGTCACCAAGCGCTATCGGCGCATCATCGCTACCCGCAGCGTTCAGGGTCTGGATCAGGAAATCGGCTTCCTGCCCGGCACCGAGGCGGAGAAGATGGAGCCGTGGCTCGGCGCGATCACCGATAACCTCGAAGCGTTGCACATGGATGACGAAAACACCCATGGCAGTGTCGATTACATCCTCAGCAAGGTGCCGTTGCAGTTCAAATCCCTCAACTACATTCGAGGTCGCAGCTTCCAGCAAAGCCTGATCCTGATCGATGAATGCCAGAACCTGACCCCGCACCAGATGAAAACCATCATCACCCGTGCCGGTGCCGGTTCCAAAGTGGTCTGCCTGGGCAACCTGGCGCAGATCGACACCCCTTACCTGTCGGCCACCAGTTCCGGGCTGACCTACCTGACGGAGCGCTTCAAGGACTTCCCGAACGGCGTGCACATCACCCTGCAGGGCGTGCCACGCTCGATACTGGCCGAATACGCGGAGAGTCATCTTTAGCTGAAAAGCAGCTGTAAGCTTCAGGTGGGGGACTTCGGTGTACGAGATCCCTCGCTTGCAGCTTTTGATTGTCGCGCCCATGCGCCAAGCTTATCGTCACACACAAGTTCGCTTCTGGCCGAAAGGCGTAGGAGCGAACTTGTTCGCGAAGGCTATATTGTGGGCGATAAATCATTTGTGCATGTACAGCCCTCTTCGCGAACAAGTTCGCTCCTACGCCCTCCGGGCAGAAGCCAGGATTTTCGTACGCTTTAAAACCTGTGTAAAACGCCGGGCACTTTCAGCTTGTAGCTTGTAGCTTGCAGCTGCCACACTTCTTGCTTCTGCCAAGGAGTAACGTTGTGCTCACTCATCTCGATTCCCAGGGTCGCGCCAATATGGTTGATGTCACGGATAAAGCCGTGACGTCCCGTGAGGCTGTGGCCGAAGCCTTCGTGCGCATGCTGCCGACGACGCTGCAAATGATCGTCAGCGGTGGTCATCCCAAGGGTGACGTGTTTGCCGTCGCGCGTATCGCCGGCATTCAGGCGGCGAAGAAAACCAGCGATCTGATCCCGCTTTGCCATCCGTTGATGCTCACCAGCATCAAGGTCCACCTCGCCGCTGAGGGTGATGATGCCGTGCGCATCACTGCGAGCTGCAAGCTGGCCGGGCAGACCGGTGTGGAAATGGAGGCCCTGACGGCTGCCAGTGTTGCCGCGCTGACCATTTACGACATGTGCAAGGCGGTGGACCGCGGCATGGTCATCGAGTCGGTTCGGCTGCTGGAAAAGCTGGGCGGCAAGAGCGGTCACTTCATTGCCGATCAGGCACAGGTTTCCTCATGAAGGTTCAGGTTCAGTATTTCGCTCGTTACCGTGAACTCCTGGGCCTTGAAAACGAGTCTGTCGAAGGCGAGTTCGCCACGCTGGACGCGTTGCGCCAGACGCTGCTGCAGCGTGGCGAGGCCTGGCAGGTGCTTGCCGAGCAGAACCTGATGTGCGCTCGCAACCAGGAGCTGTGCAAGCCGACCGAGCCGTTGGCCGACGGCGATGAAGTCGCGTTCTTTCCGCCCGTGACCGGAGGTTGATGATGAGCGTTCGCGTCCAGGCGGCAGCCTTCGACCCAGGCACCGAAGTCAACGCGCTGCATGCTGCCAACCTGGGCATCGGCGCGGTGGTCAGTTTTGTCGGCTATGTTCGGGATTTCAACGAGGGGCGTGAAGTGTCCGGCATGTTTCTCGAGCACTATCCGGGGATGACCGAGAAGGCACTGGCAAAAATCATTGCCGAGGCCGAACAGCGCTGGCCGTTGCTGCGCGTCGATGTGCTGCATAGAGTAGGGGCGCTGGAGCCTGGCGAGCCGATCGTGTTCGTCGGCGTTGCCAGCGCGCACCGTCAGGCAGCGTTCGAAGCCTGTGACTTCGTCATGGATTACCTCAAGACCCGCGCGCCGTTCTGGAAGCGTGAAAACACCTCAGAAGGTACGCACTGGGTCGAAGGTCGTCACAGCGATCACCAAGCGGCTGATCGCTGGAAGTAAGCATCAGGCGTTGCTGCGCACCACGGCCCTGAGCAAATGAGTCGGCGGTGTCTCGCAGCTGATCTTGCGGCCCAGTTTTTCCTCGATGGCGGGCAACTGGTAAGAGTCATCCTCACCGGCAAAACTGATAGAGACGCCATCGGCGCCAGCGCGACCGGTACGGCCGATGCGGTGCACGTAATCGTCCGGTACTTCGGGCAGGGTGAAGTTGATCACGTGGCTGATGCCGTCGATGTGAATGCCGCGACCGGCCACATCGGTGGCGACCAGCACGCGGATCTTGCCTTCGCGGAAGCCTTCAAGGGTCTTGATGCGCTTGTGCTGAGGCACATCGCCTGACAGCTGCGCCGCGTTCACGCCATCGCGCACCAGACGCTCTTCGATGCGTCGGACTTCGTCTTTGCGGTTGGCGAAGACCATGACCCGTTCCCAACCGTTGTCGGTCACCAGGTTGTAGAGCAGCTTGTATTTGTCGGCACCGGCGACGGCATAGATATGCTGTTCGACGTTGTCACTGGCAACGTTCAACGATTCGATCTCGACGATCGAAGGGTCCGTGGTCCACTGCTTGGCGAGGTTCATCACGTCTTCGGTGAAGGTCGCAGAGAACAGCAGGGTCTGGCGCTCACCCTTGTGCGGCGTCTGACGAATGATCTGACGCACCTGCGGGATGAAGCCCATGTCCAGCATGCGGTCGGCTTCGTCGAGGACCATCACTTCGACCATGTCCAGATGCACTTCGCCGCGCTGGTTGAAGTCCAGCAGGCGGCCTGGCGTGGCGACCAGAATGTCGCAGTGGCGTGCTTCGAGTTGTTTGAGCTGCTTGTCGAAGTCCATGCCACCAACGAACGTCATGACGTTCAGGTTGGTGTACTTGGTCAGGTCGGCGGCGTCCTTGGCGATCTGCACCACCAGCTCGCGGGTCGGAGCAATGATCAGCGCGCGCGGCTCACCCATGTAGCGTTCTGCAGGCGGCGGCGTCTGGGTCAACTGCTCGATGATCGAGATCAGAAACGCAGCGGTCTTGCCGGTGCCGGTCTGGGCGCGTCCGATCGCATCCTTGCCCTTGAGGGTGAAGCCCAGTACGCCCGCCTGGATCGGTGTGCAGTACGGGAAACCAAGGTCCTGAATTGCGTGCATCAGTTCAGGCGCGAGGTTGAAGTCATGGAAGCGGGTCTTGCCTTCCTGGGGTTCGACGACGAAATCTTCGAGTTTCCAGGCCGGCGCGGGCGGTTTTGTCACGCGCTCGCGACGCGGGCGCTCGGCCCTCGGCTTGTCGGTGCGCGGCGCTCTGGCTTTGGAGGGCTCGCTGGTCGCATCCAGAGCCTGAGTCTGGACAGCATGATCCGGTGTGTCGCCTGTGGCAGCGGGAGAGGCGGGAATAGAGGTTATCGGAGTAGGCGCAGGCTGCTCAGCCTCGCTCTTACCGAACATCTTTTTAAGTGCTTTGAGCACGGTCATCTCATCAATTGGTTAAGGAATGTACGCCGAGCAGTGTAAAGCAAGAACCGTGCTCGGCGTAGTGCCATCCATGGCGAGCTACAAAAGCGGTCCGTCGCAAGGGGTTCAGAGCGCTTCAGCGAAGCCTTTCAGCAAGCCAGACGCCGATGTCGCGAATTTCCTCCGGTAACACTTGATGCTCCATTGGGTATTCCTGCCATTCAACGGTTACACCCTGGGCGGTGAGATGGTCGTAGACGGCGCGGCCCATCGGATAAGGCACGACCGCGTCATGCTTGCCATGCAGGCAGTAGGCAGGAATGCGTTGCTGACTCGCCGACAGGGTCATCTCGTTGCTGAATGTGGGGGCATAAGTGGACAGCGCGAGTACGCCGCCCAACGGGCCTTGCCAGCGTCGGTAGCCGGCGTGCAAGACCACCGCGCCACCCTGGGAGAAGCCAGCCAGGAAGATTCGCGCCGGGTCGATGCCGCTGTCGCGCTGCTGCTCGATCAGGTCCAGTACCTTCTGCGCCGAGGCCTCCATCTGATCATGGTCAATGGCCCGGGCCTCTGAACTCATGGACTTGATGTCATACCAACTGGGCATTGCATAACCGCCATTGACGGTCACAGCACGTGTCGGTGCCTGAGGCAGTACGAAGCGTGTGGTGCGCAACGACTCCTGCAGTGCTTCGGCGACCGGCAGAAAATCATAGCGGTCGGCGCCCAATCCATGCAGCCAGATAACGCAGGCGTCGGCGGGACTGGAAGGTTCGATGATCAGAGAATCGCTCATGTCTGCTCCATTTGTGTGCGCTGGCTCTTTTTGAGCGCATTAATAAAGTGCGCGGTTAGATTAAAAATGAAAGAAGATGTCGCAAGGTTACAAGTTTTTGTCTTGACCTGTCGCTAATTCGACTTAGCCAGCATGCTGGTACGGGCTTTGCTACAGCAGGACTGGAGTCGAGTCGCTCACATCGTTCGGTAACACTATAAGGCTATTACTTATAGCGATCGAAAAGCAGCTCGGGAGTCCATGCGTCAGGATTCGCGGCACGATTCAACCTGTACCGCTCAGGTCCGGGAAAATCATGGAGTTTCAGTCCACGGGGCCGATTCTGAATGATGAAGACGCATGACGGGATGATCCTGCAGGCAATTCGTTATTCAGGCCCAGCGTCGCATGACCCAAAAATAAGCCAGCACGGGTCATTAGCGCCTCACAAAGGTGCGACGCGACTGAGACACCTACACAACAAAGAGCAAACTGGAGGTTTTTGAATGAAGATGTTGAAATCCACCCTGGCTGTCGTCACTGCCTTGGCCGCATTTGGTGTGATCGGGGCTGCAAATGCCGGTACCACCCTTGACGCTATCAAGAAGAAAGGTTTTATCCAGTGCGGCGTCAGCGATGGCCTGCCAGGGTTTTCCGTTCCAGACTCCACCGGCAAGATCACCGGTATCGATGCTGACGTCTGCCGCGCAGTAGCCGCCGCAGTATTCGGCGACGCCACCAAGGTCAAGTTCAGCCAGTTGAACGCCAAGGAGCGCTTCACTGCACTGCAATCGGGCGAGATCGACATCCTTTCGCGTAACACCACCTGGACCAGCTCCCGTGATGCGGGCATGGGCCTGGTGTTCACCGGCGTGACTTACTACGACGGTATCGGCTTCCTGGTAAACAACAAGCTGGGCGTCAATAGCGCCAAGGAACTGGACGGTGCAACCATCTGCATCCAGGCCGGTACCACTACCGAGCTGAACGTCTCCGACTACTTCCGCTCGAACGGCCTGAAATACACCCCGATTACCTTCGACACCTCCGACGAAAGCGCCAAGTCGCTGGAAGGCGGCCGTTGCGACGTACTGACTTCCGACCAGTCGCAGCTCTACGCACAGCGCAGCAAGCTGGCCAAGCCGGACGATTACATCGTTCTGCCTGAAGTGATCTCCAAGGAGCCTTTGGGCCCTGTCGTGCGTAAAGGCGACGAAGAGTGGTTCTCGATCGTTCGCTGGACCCTGTTCGCCATGCTCAACGCCGAAGAAGCCAAAATCACTTCCAAGAACGTTGAAGCTGAAGCCAAATCGACCAAGAACCCTGACGTAGCCCGTATGCTGGGTGCTGACGGTACTTACGGCACGGACCTCAAACTGCCGAAAGACTGGGTCGTGCAGATCGTCAAGCAGGTCGGCAACTACGGCGAAGTGTTCGAACGCAACCTGGGCGAAGGCACCCCGCTGAAAATCAAGCGTGGCCAGAACGCTCTGTGGAATGCCGGCGGCATTCAATACGCTCCACCTATTCGTTGATTGACCCGGCGCCCGACAGGCTTCCCAGCCTGTCGGGCGTTGTTCTGTTGGATTTTTCCTGGGGCATTTCATGGAAAAGCAAATCGTCGCACCCAAGCAAAAGCTCTCTCTGAGCGATCCGAAAGTGCGCGCGTGGTTATTTCAGATCATCACTGTCGTGGCGGTGATCGCGTTGGGCTGGTTTATCTTCGATAACACCCAGACCAACCTGCAACACCGTGGTATCACCTCGGGTTTCGGTTTTCTTGAGAACAGTGCCGGTTTCGGTATCGCTCAGCACCTGATCGACTACAGCGAAGCGGACAGCTATGCCCGTGTGTTCGTCATCGGTCTGCTGAATACCTTGCTGGTGTCGGTTATCGGTATTGTCCTGGCGACCTTGCTGGGCTTTGTCATTGGTGTCGCTCGCCTGTCTCCGAACTGGATGATCAGCAAGCTGGCCACCGTGTATGTCGAAGTCTTCCGCAACATTCCGCCATTGCTGCAGATCCTTTTCTGGTATACCGCCGTATTCCTCACGCTGCCTGGGCCGCGTCAGGCGCATGGCTATCTGGACATGTTCTTCGTCAGCAGTCGCGGGCTCAACATGCCCAGAGCATTGCCTGCCGAAGGCGCCTGGGCATTCCTGATCAGTCTGGTTGTTGCCGTGATCGCCATCATCATGATGGTGCGCTGGGCCAACAAGCGCTTCGAAGCCACCGGCCAGCCGTTTCACAAGTTCTGGGTCGGCCTGGCGTTGCTGCTGGTCATCCCTGGCCTGAGCGTGCTGATCTTCGGCAGCCCGGTGCATTGGGAACTGCCACAACTGAAGGGCTTCAACTTCACGGGCGGCTGGGTGCTGATCCCTGAACTGATCTCCCTGACCTTGGCACTGACTATCTATACGGCGGCGTTCATCGCCGAAATCGTGCGCTCCGGCATCAAGTCGGTCAGCCACGGCCAGACCGAAGCTGCCCGCTCACTGGGCCTGCGCCCCGGGCCGACGCTGCGCAAGGTGATCATCCCGCAGGCGCTGCGCGTGATCATTCCGCCGCTGACCAGTCAGTTCCTGAACCTGGCGAAGAACTCTTCGCTGGCAGCCGCCATCGGCTACCCGGAAATGGTTTCCCTGTTTGCCGGTACGGTGCTCAACCAGACCGGGCAGGCCATTGAAGTCATTGCCATCACCATGAGCGTGTACCTGGCGATCAGTATCAGCATTTCCCTGCTGATGAACTGGTACAACAAGCGCATTGCGCTGATCGAGCGGTGAGGAAAAGCGCATGACAACTCATACTTTCAAACCTGATATGCCACCACCGGGCAAAGTGTTCGGCCCGGTAGCGTGGATGCGGCAGAACCTGTTCTCCAGCTGGATCAACACCCTGCTGACCCTGTTCTCGCTGTATCTGATCTATCTGGTCGTGCCGCCGATCATCAGTTGGTCCCTGCTGGACGCCAACTGGATCGGCACGACCAAGGCAGACTGCACCAAGGCGGGCGCCTGCTGGGTGTTCATCGAGCAGCGTTTCGGTCAGTTCATGTACGGCTACTTCCCCAATGAACTGCGCTGGAGGGTCGACCTGACCGCCATCTTGGCGATCGTCGGTGCTGCGCCGTTGTTCATCTCGAAGTTTCCGCGCAAGGCTGTCTACGGTATTGCCTTCCTGGTGATCTACCCGGTTGTCGCGTTCTACCTGCTGCATGGCGGCGCGTTCGGTCTGACCAACGTACCGACCAGCCAGTGGGGCGGTCTGATGCTGACTCTGGTGATCGCCACCGTGGGTATCGTCGGTGCCTTGCCGCTGGGTATCCTGCTGGCGCTCGGTCGTCGTTCCAACATGCCGGCCGTGCGTGTGGTGTGCGTGACGTTCATCGAGTTCTGGCGCGGCGTGCCGCTGATCACCGTGCTGTTCATGTCGTCGGTGATGCTGCCGCTGTTCATGCCAGAGGGCATGAACTTCGACAAGCTGCTGCGCGCGCTGATCGGCGTCATCCTGTTCCAGTCCGCTTACATTGCTGAAGTGGTGCGTGGCGGCATGCAGGCCATTCCCAAGGGCCAGTACGAAGCAGCCTCGGCGATGGGCCTGGGTTACTGGCGCAGCATGGGTCTGGTGATCCTGCCGCAGGCGTTGAAGATGGTCATTCCCGGCATCGTCAACACCTTCATTGCCTTGTTCAAGGACACCAGTCTGGTGATCATTATCGGTCTGTTCGACCTGCTCAACAGCGTCAAGCAGGCTACCGCCGACCCGGCATGGCTGGGTATGGCCACTGAAGGCTACGTCTTCGCGGCCCTGGTGTTCTGGATCTTCTGTTTCGGTATGTCCCGCTATTCCATGCATTTGGAACGTAAGCTGGACACAGGCCACAAGCGTTAGGAGTTTTGTGATGAGTGAAGTTATCAATAAGCCTCTGGGCGCTGAAGGCATGATCCGCATGGAGGGCGTACACAAGTGGTACGGCCAGTTCCATGTACTCAAGGACATCAACCTGAATGTGCGCCAGGGTGAGCGTATCGTGCTGTGCGGCCCGTCGGGCTCGGGCAAGTCGACCACCATTCGCTGCCTCAACCGTCTGGAAGAGCACCAGCAGGGTCGCATCATTGTCGATGGCACCGAACTGACCTCGGACCTTAAACAGATCGAGACCATCCGCCGCGAAGTGGGCATGGTGTTTCAGCACTTCAACCTGTTCCCGCACCTGACCATCCTGCAGAACTGCACGCTGGCACCAATGTGGGTGCGCAAGATGCCGAAGAAGAAAGCCGAAGAAATCGCCATGCACTATCTGGAGCGTGTGCGGATTCCGGAGCAGGCCCACAAGTTTCCGGGTCAGCTTTCCGGCGGTCAGCAGCAGCGTGTGGCAATTGCCCGTGCCTTGTGCATGAAGCCGAAAATCATGCTGTTTGATGAACCGACGTCGGCCCTTGACCCGGAAATGGTCAAGGAAGTGCTCGACACCATGGTGGGCCTGGCTGAAGAAGGCATGACCATGCTGTGCGTGACCCACGAAATGGGCTTTGCCCGTACCGTGGCAAATCGGGTGATCTTCATGGACAAGGGCGAAATCGTCGAACAGGCTGCGCCGAACGACTTCTTCGATAACCCGCAGAGCGACCGTACCAAGCTGTTCCTCAGCCAGATCATCCACTGATTGGATATCTGCTGAGCAAGGAAACCGGGCCATGTGCCCGGTTTTTTTTATGCCTGTCGTCGCTGTGTGGGGTGTATGCAATTGCGCTGAACCTTGTATTCGCGATGATTCTCCAACAGGATACCGCCCCCCTGAAAAGGGTCGACATACCTGATGACCGAGAAACTGATGACTGCCAAGGCTCAACCCAGCCCCCAACCGACCACCGATCAACCCCATTCTGCTTTGAAGCGCCCCTGGCTGTTGCTGCTGGGTCTGGTGCTGGTCGCCCTCAACCTGCGCCCGGCGTTGTCCAGCATTGCGCCGCTGCTTGACACGGTGTCCGACAGCCTGGGCATGTCCGCTGCCGAAGCCGGACTGCTGACCACCTTGCCGGTTTTGTGTCTGGGCCTGTTCGCGCCCTTGGCACCCATCCTCGCCCGCCGGTTTGGCAGTGAGCGGGTGGTGATGGTGGTGCTTCTGACACTGGCTGCAGGCCTGGCAGTGCGCAGCCTGTTTGGTCAGGCCGGGCTGTTTGCCGGCAGCCTGCTGGCGGGTGCCAGCATCGGGATCATTGGCGTGTTGCTGCCGGGTATCGTCAAACGTGATTTCCCGCACAAGGCCGGAGCCATGACCGGTGTCTACACCATGGCCTTGTGCCTGGGCGCGGCCATTGCAGCCGGTTCGACGGTGCCGCTGAGTCAGTACGTCGGCGGCAGTTGGCAGATTGGCCTGGGTTTCTGGCTGGTTCCGGCACTGATTGCCGCCGCGTTATGGTTTCCGCAGGCGCGTGAAGTGCATGGCACGCATCGCGATGTCTACCGGGTCCGCGGTCTGTTGCGTGACCCGCTGGCCTGGCAGGTCACGCTGTACATGGGCCTGCAATCGTCGCTGTCGTACATCGTCTTCGGCTGGTTGCCGTCGATCCTCATCGGTCGCGGCCTGACGCCGACCCAGGCCGGCCTGCTGTTGTCCGGCTCGATCATTGCGCAGGTCATCAGCGCGCTGGCGGTGCCTTATCTGGCCACACGCGGCAAGGATCAGCGTCTGGCGATCATGCTGGTCATGTCGCTGACCCTGATCGGCCTGTTCGGCTGCCTGTATGCGCCGCTTGGCGGGCTGTGGGGCTGGGCGATCCTGCTGGGGATCGGGCAGGGCGGCACGTTCAGTCTGGCGCTGGCCTTGATCGTCCTGCGCTCGCGTGACTCACATGTCGCCGCCAACCTGTCGAGCATGGCACAAGGCGTCGGCTACACCATCGCCTCGACCGGCCCGTTTGCCGTGGGTGTGGTGCATGACATGACCGGCAGCTGGAGCGCGATTGGCTGGATCTTCGCGGTGCTCGGGCTGGGCGCCATCATCGCGGGCATGGGCGCCGGTCGGGCGCTGCAGGTGCAGGTCAGTAGCGAGAAGGTTTGAGGCCATCAACCACTCGCCATTTTCCGCAGCGCCGCTTATCGTGCACGGATAATCCGCCAAGGAATGTGCACGCATGAACTATGAAGAACAAAGTCAGGCCAACAGCGCACTGATCACCCGCTTTTATGAGGCATTCGCGCAGCTGGATGCCGAGGCGATGAGTGCCTGCTACACCGATGACGTGCTGTTCAGCGACCCTGCCTTTGGTGAATTGCGCGGCGCTCAGGTCGGCGACATGTGGCGCATGCTGACTTCCCGGGCAAAGGATTTCTCGGTGGTCTTCGATCAGGTGCGAGCCGATGACCAGACTGGCAGTGCGCATTGGGTGGCGACGTATCTGTTCAGTCAGACCGGGCGCACGGTGGTGAACGATATTCAGGCGCGCTTCGTGTTCCGTGACGGCAAGATCTGCGAGCACCGTGATGATTTCGATATGTGGCGCTGGTCGCGTCAGGCCCTGGGTTTGAAGGGCCTGCTGCTTGGCTGGACGCCTTTGGTGCGCAACGCCGTCAGGGCTCAGGCGCTCAAGGGCCTGAAGACCTTTTCAGAGAATCGCCGTGCCTGAGGTCGCCAGCACTTCGAGTGCGTCGACTGCCGAACAGGTGGTCGGCAAACCCTGGTTTGTCTATCTGGTGCGCGCTGCCAACGGCTCGCTGTACTGTGGCATCAGTGATGATCCGCAGCGGCGATTCGCTGCGCACCAGAGTGGCAAGGGCGCGCGCTTTTTCTCTTCGAGTCCGGCGATGGCGCTGGTCTACGTTGAACAATGGCCCAGCAAGGGCGAGGCGTTGCGCCACGAGCGGCTGATCAAGAAGCTCAAAAAAAGCGCCAAAGAGGCGTTGGCTGCCAGCTACGTAAAGTCATCGATCCATGAGCGTGATGCCGTCCCATCAGTTTGAGGCTGTGTGCGGGCAGGGTGCTGCGGGTTAAGCTGTGTTTTTCCCACGCGCACAGAGGCTGAACATGTCCGAGTTGATCCTTCACCACTACCCCACGTCGCTGTTCGCCGAAAAAGCCCGTCTGATGCTGGGTTTCAAAGGCCTTGCATGGCGTTCGGTGACTATCCCTTCGATCATGCCCAAGCCTGACCTGACTGCATTGACGGGCGGCTACCGCAGGACTCCGGTATTGCAGGCCGGTGCGGACATTTACTGTGACACGGCACTGATGGCTCGGCGTCTGGAGCAGGAAAAAGCCTCGCCAGCGTTTTATCCGAAAGGGCAGGAATTCAGCGTTGCCGGCCTGGCCGCCTGGGCCGATTCGGTGTTGTTCATGCATGCTGTGAGTCTGGTGTTTCAGCCAGAATCAATGGCTGTGCGCTTTGCCAAGGTACCACCAGACGCCGCCAAGGCGTTCGTGGCTGACCGTTCGACGCTGTTCAACGGCGGCACTGCGTCGCGCCCACCTGTGGAGCAGGTCAAACACCAATGGCCTACGCTGATGTCGCGTCTGGAGCTGCAACTCTCGCACGGCGGTGACTTCCTGTTCGGCGTAGCGTCGATTGCCGATTTCTCGGTTGCCCATACGTTGTGGTTTCTCAAGCAGACGTCGGTCACCGCACCTTTTGTCGATGATTATCCGAGTGTCAGGGCCTGGCTCGATCGCGTGCTGGGTTTTGGTCATGGCACGTTCAGCGACCTGAGCTCGGCAGATGCCATCGAAATCGCCAGAAATGCCACGCCTGCGCCATTGCCCGATGAAACTCTCGTCGATCCAAATGGCTTCAAGGCAGGTGACAAGGTTGCGGTTTCTGCGGTCGACTACGGCGTCGAAGCGGTTGAGGGCGAGTTGGTATTTACCGGCCGCGAAGAGCTGATCCTGCGCCGCGAGGACGAGCGTGCAGGCGTCGTGCACGTCCACTTCCCGAGAATGGGCTATCGGATCGAGAAGCGCTGAGGTGCAACGATGCTCTGCGTCGCAAGGAGGACGCCGAGCATTGGCACGATAGCCTGGTGGGCTACTTCAATGCCGCCAGTATCTGATCCGGGTCAAACCCCCGGATCAACGTGCCGTTGACGTCGATCAGCGGGATGCCTCTGCCGCCCAGCGCTTCATACGCCTTGCGGCCTTCTTCCGACTTCTCGATGTCGAACTCCTGATACGCAATCCCCTTGCTGTCCAGAAAACGCCGGGTCTGCTTGCAGTAGCCGCACCAGTCAGTGGCGTACATCACCACTTTTGCCTGGCTGTAGCTCTGCGCGACGTCTGCCGGGGGCGGGTTGACGAAGTTTTCGATCCTGCCCCAGTTCTGGTAAATCACGACCACCAGCATGATCAGGGCAAACTTCTTCAGGGTGCGCAGCAGCATGTCGGTTACCGTCGCTTCAACTGGTCGGTCAGTTGCGTCGGCAGCCCTTTGATGATCAGGGTGCCGGCGGTTTCGTCGTATTCGATCTTGTCGCCCAGCAGGTGCGCTTCAAAACTGATCGACAGGCCCTCGGCGCGGCCGGTGAAGCGCCGGAACTGGTTGAGGGTGCGCTTATCCGCCGGTATTTCCGGGGATAGGCCGTAATCCTTGTTGCGAATGTGATCATAGAAGGCGCGCGGACGATCTTCGTCGATGAGTTCGGACAGCTCCTCCAGGCCCATCGGTTCGCCCATCTTGCTCTGACTGCTGGCGTAGTCGACCAGGGTCTTGGTCTTCTCGCGGGCCGATTCTTCCGGCAGGTCTTCGCTTTCCACGAAATCACTGAACGCCTTGAGCAGGGTACGGGTTTCGCCGGGCCCGTCCACGCCTTCCTGGCAACCGATGAAGTCGCGGAAGTACTCGGAAACCTTCTTGCCGTTCTTGCCCTTGATGAACGAGATGTATTGCTTGGACTGCTTGTTGTTCTGCCACTCGGAAATATTGATCCGGGCGGCGAGGTGCAACTGGCCAAGGTCCAGGTGTCGGGACGGGGTCACGTCCAGCTCGGCATTCACTGCCACGCCTTCGCTGTGGTGCAGCAGGGCGATGGCCAGGTAGTCGGTCATGCCTTGCTGATAATGGGCGAACAGCACGTGGCCGCCCACTGACAGATTGGATTCTTCCATGAGCTTTTGCAGATGCTCGACAGCCACCCTCGAGAACGCCGTGAAGTCGCTGCCACCGTCGATATATTCTTTGAGCCAGCCGCTGAAAGGGTGCGCGCCGGACTCGGGATGGAACAGGCCCCATGCCTTGCCCTGTTTGGCGTTGTAGCTTTCGTTGAGGTCGGCCAGCATGTTCTCGATGGCCTGGGACTCAGCGAGTTCGGAGTCGCGTGCATGGAGAACAGCGGGCGTACCGTCGGGTTTCTTCTCGATCAGGTGGACGATGCAGTGACGGATCGGCATGGGCTTCTCGGCTGAAAAAGGTGAAGAGCGTGCAGCTCGTTGCAAGACGCCCAGTGTAACGCACGCATGCGCCCGATGGCCCCGGACAGACTGGTTTTCGCCAGCAGCGAGTGTTTGCTGGGTGTTTTTTGTGCAATTAACATTAAAACCTGACCAAAAGGATAGGTAGAGGCGGATATTTGCCCGGCTCTGTGCTAGTTTTGCCCGGTCTTGCGCACTTAGCGCGTCAAGCATGCAGTTAGCGCACACGTAGGTCGAACCATTACCCGGTTTCAGTATCTACACTTTCGCGATTAATCGTGGCTGCTAGCGGGTGGCCAGGTTCGTTGCCTGGCCACGGGCCGACGTTGCGCTCTGCAATCCAAATGAATTTGATAGGGAAGGAACACCACCATGGCTCTTACTAAAGACCAATTGATCGCCGATATCGCTGAAGCTATCGACGCGCCAAAAACCACCGCGCGTAATGCTCTTGAGCAATTGGGCCAAATTGTTGCCGACCAATTGGAAAACGGCGTGGAAATCACTTTGCCAGGTATCGGCAAACTGAAAGTTGCAGAGCGTCCAGCTCGCACTGGCCGCAACCCTTCGACTGGCGCTGCCATCGAAATCGCTGCCAAGAAAGTTATCAAGTTCGTTCCAGCCAAAGTGCTGACCGACTCGATCAACAAGTAAGCAACCGCTTGCTGTGAAAAAGCCGTGCACCGGTTAACCGGGCACGGCTTTTTTGTGGGCGCCTGATTAGACACCTCCCGCAAAGTCGAACGCAGAGCGTCCAGAACGGTCCTCCAGACGCCTATCGTTCCTCACGCTCCAGCGTGGGAATGCCTTGCGTGACGCTCTGCGTCACAGATCTGTGCTGCACTGCATATTCAAGAGAGGACGCAGAGCGTCCAGAACGGCATGCCGACGCGGAGCGTCGCACGATAGTCGAGATTAAGGCATGTCGCTGTGGAGTCGCACGATAATCGAGATTAAGGCCTGCCGACGTGGCGTCGCACGATAGTCGATGCGGCACGATAGCCCTATCCGTGGGGTGTGCGTTGTGCCTTGTCAAGGAAGGTCCAGGCCACAAAACGGCTTTGCTTCTGGCCCTGGCCCATTTCCACCACCTTTATTTCAAGCACGCCGGCTTTTTTCAGGGCGCTCTGGATCGGCGGCAGGTTGGAGGCCTTGGACACCAGTGTGCTGAACCATGCCACCTGGCTCGGCAGCAAGGCGCTTTCCTGGATCAGTTGGTTCACGAAGCCGATCTCGCCGCCGTCGCACCACAACTCTTGTGACTGGCCGCCGAAATTGAGCACCGGCAGCTTGCGCTTGGGATCAGCCTTGCCCAGCGCGCGCCACTTGCGCTGGCTGCCACGCTGCGCTTCTTCCAGCGAGGCATGGAAGGGCGGGTTGCAGAGGCTGACGTGGAAGCGTTCGCTACTGTCGAGCAGCCCGAGCAGGATCTGCTTGCGATTGCCCTGCTGGCGCACGCTGATGGCCTTGCTGAGGCCGTTGGCCTTCACAATGGTGGTGGCTGCAGCGATGGCGGTGCTGTCGATGTCCGAACCCACGAACTGCCAGCCGTAGTCGCTATGTCCCAGCAACGGGTAGATGCAATTGGCGCCGGTGCCGATGTCCAGCGCCTTGATGGATGCGCCGCGTGGTATCACGCCTTCGTTATCTTCGGCCAGCAGGTCGGCGAGGAAGTGCAGGTAGTCCGCACGCCCCGGAATCGGCGGGCACAGGTAATCGGCCGGAATGTCCCAATGGGCGATGCCATAGAACGCTTTGAGCAGCGCGCGGTTGAACACCCGTACCGCCTGCGGATTGGCGAAGTCGATGCTTTCCTTGCCGTAAGGATTGAGGATCACGAACGCTGCCAGCTCGGGGCTGGATTTGATCAGCTTCGCAAAGTCGTACTGGCCCTGATGCCGATTGCGCGGGTGCAAGGTGGCCTTTTCACGCGGCGCAGCAGGTTTGGCTGGCCGCTGAGGCTTCTTGCGCGGTGGTTTGCGGGTATCGGTCATGGATTCGATGTCAGCCGTGAGGTTGAGTTGCCTGGCTTATTCGCGAGCAAGCGCAGCGTCGCCTTGGCGGGGTACGCGTTGCTCGCGAATAAGTCAGTACAGAAGTTCAGATAACAAAAAGCCAGCCCATGATCGGGCTGGCTTTTCTGGCCACCTTACAGGCTGGCGATGCGTGCGTGTTGCTCGGCCAGCTTGCCCAGCGCCTGTTCGGCTTCGGTCAGCTTGGCGCGTTCCTTGGCGATGACTTCAGGCGGTGCCTTGTCGACGAAGGCGGCGTTGGACAGCTTGCCGCCGACGCGTTGCACTTCGCCTTGCAGGCGCTGGATTTCCTTGTCCAGGCGCGCCAGCTCGGCCCCTTTGTCGATCAACCCGGCCATCGGCACCAGCACTTCCATGTCACCGACCAGCGCGGTGGCGGACAGCGGTGCTTCTGCGCCTTCGGTCAGTACGGTCATGGATTCGAGCTTGGCGAGCTTCTTGAGCAGGTAATCGTTTTCGCTCAAACGACGCTGATCTTCGGCGCTGACGTTCTTGAGGAACAGTTGCAGCGGCTTGCCCGGACCGATGTTCATCTCGCCACGGATGTTGCGCACGGCGAGCATCAGGCCCTTGAGCCATTCGATATCGTCTTCGGCGGCCTGATCGATGCGTGCTTCATTGGCCACCGGCCAGGGTTGCAGCATGATGGTCTTGCCTTGCGCACCGGCCAGCGGCGCGAGGCGCTGCCAGATTTCTTCGGTGATGAACGGCATGAACGGGTGCGCAAGACGCAACGCCACTTCCAGAACGCGAACCAGCGTGCGGCGTGTGCCGCGCTGACGCTCGACCGGCGCTGTTTCGTCCCACAGTACGGGCTTGGACAGCTCCAGATACCAGTCGCAATACTGGTTCCAGATGAACTCGTACAACGCTTGGGCGGCGAGGTCGAAGCGGAACTGGTCCAGCTGGCGGGTCACTTCGGCTTCGGTGCGCTGCAACTGCGAGATGATCCAGCGATCAGCCAGCGACAGTTCGACCGCTTCGCCGTTCTGACCGCAGTCTTCGCCCTTGTCCAGCACGTAGCGCGCTGCGTTCCAGATCTTGTTGCAGAAGTTGCGGTAGCCTTCGACGCGGCCCATGTCGAACTTGATGTCGCGACCGGTGGACGCCAGCGAGCAGAAGGTAAAGCGCAGGGCATCGGTGCCGTAGCTGGCGATGCCGTCGGCGAATTCCTGGCGGGTCTGCTTCTCGATCTTTTTCGCCAATTGCGGCTGCATCAGGCCACTGGTGCGTTTCTCTACCAGCGTTTCGAGGTCGATACCGTCGACGATGTCCAGCGGGTCAAGTACGTTGCCCTTGGACTTGGACATCTTCTGGCCCTGGCCATCGCGCACCAGACCATGCACATAGACAGTCTTGAACGGGACTTGCGGGGTGCCATCCTCGTTCTTCACCAGGTGCATGGTGAGCATGATCATCCGCGCGACCCAGAAGAAAATGATGTCGAAGCCGGTGACCAGCACGTCGGTGGAGTGGAAGGTTTCCAGTGCCTTGGTCTTTTCCGGCCAGCCGAGGGTGGAGAAGGTCCACAGGCCCGAGCTGAACCAGGTGTCCAGCACGTCGTTGTCCTGCTGCAGCGCGATTTCCGGCCCCAGGTTGTTCTTGGCACGGACTTCGGCTTCGTCGCGGCCGACGTAAACCTTGCCGGACTCGTCGTACCACGCCGGAATGCGGTGGCCCCACCAGAGCTGACGGCTGATGCACCAGTCCTGGATGTCGCGCATCCACGAGAAGTACATGTTTTCATACTGCTTGGGCACGAACGCGATGCGGCCGTCTTCGACAGCAGCAATCGCAGGCTCGGCCAGCGGCTTGGTGGAGACGTACCACTGATCGGTCAGCCACGGTTCGATGATGGTGCCGGAACGGTCGCCTTTCGGCACCTTCAGGGCGTGATCATCAACGCTGACCAGCAACCCGGCGGCATCGAATGCGGCAACGATCTGTTTGCGCGCTTCGAAGCGGTCCAGCCCGGCATAGGCGGCGGGCAGGCTGCCGTCGACGCTTTCGTTCAGCGTGCCGTCGAGGTTGAACACCTGAGCGGCGGGCAATACGTTGGCATTCTTGTCGAAAATGTTCAGCAGCGGCAGGTTGTGGCGCTTGCCGACTTCATAGTCGTTGAAATCGTGGGCCGGGGTGATTTTCACGCAGCCGGTGCCGAACTCGGGATCGCAGTAATCATCCGCGATGATCGGGATGCGACGGCCTACCAAGGGCAATTCGACGAACTTGCCGATCAGCGCCTTGTAGCGCTCGTCCTGCGGGTTAACCGCAACGGCGGCATCACCGAGCATGGTTTCCGGGCGGGTGGTGGCTACGATCAGGTAATCTAGACCTTCGGCGGTCTTTGCGCCGTCAGCCAGTGGATAACGCAGGTTCCACAGATGACCTTTCTCGTCGTGGTTCTCCACTTCGAGGTCGGAAATGGCGGTGTGCAGCTTGGTGTCCCAGTTGACCAGGCGCTTGCCACGGTAGATCAGGCCGTCTTCATGCAGACGCACGAAAGCTTCCTTTACCGCTTCGGACAGGCCGTCGTCCATGGTGAAGCGCTCGCGGCTCCAGTCGACGGACGAGCCCAGGCGGCGGATCTGGCGGCTGATGTTGCCGCCGGACTCGGCTTTCCATTCCCAGATCTTGTCCAGAAACTTCTCGCGGCCCAGTTCATGACGGCTTACGCCTTGCGCTTCGAGCCGACGCTCGACCAGCATCTGCGTGGCGATACCCGCGTGGTCGGTGCCCGGTTGCCACAGCGTATTGCGGCCCTGCATGCGACGGAAACGGATCAGTGCATCCATGATCGCGTTATTGAAACCGTGGCCCATGTGCAGGCTGCCGGTGACGTTCGGCGGCGGGATCATGATGGTGTACGAGTCACCCACGCCTTGCGGAGCGAAGTAGTTCTCGGACTCCCAGGTCTGGTACCAGGAAGTTTCGATGGCGTGCGGCTGGTAAGTCTTGTCCATGCGCGGCGGGAACCTGTGGCATTGATTCGGAAACCGGTAAGTATAGACCTGACGACCAGCGACAAGCCATAAGTGCCGGGCCACAACTGGCAGATCTGTCAGTAGGCGGCGAGTGTTCCGAGGGTCGGCTGGCGGCTCTGATACGCTCGCAGTTAGATACGCGCCGACAAAATATCCAGTTACCCGAGGTGCAGGTCCCGAGTCAGAAACTTCACTTCTGCTGCTGCGCCAATAACCGCTCCAGCCTTGCCTCCAGCCGGCGCTTGATCTCGTTTTCGATATGCGGGGCGAAGTCGTCGATCACGTCCTGCATGATCAATTGCGCGGCTGCGCGCAGTTCGTTGTCCAGATGCAGCAGCGCATCAGGGTTGGGCAGCGCTTGCGGCTGGGCTGTCTGTTGCACCTGCGGGGCGGGCGCTGTATGGACATCAGGTGTCAGTGTCGGAATGTCGTCTTCGTCGAAGTCCTGTTGATACGCCGCGTCGGGGCGAGCGCCGACTACATCGAACAGCAGGGGAATCTGGCCTTCGGGACGAGCGGCGTCGTTCGACAGGGGGGAATGTGCGGGGTCATCGCCGAGCAGTTGGCGGATCGACTCGAGGTCGTTCAGCAAGTGCGCGGATTCAGCTTTTTTTGAAGTATCCATCGTGTCCTCAAAGGCGCTGCAGTCGGTGATCTTGCGGAGGATAGCCCTGTTCGCGGTAGGAACGGAAACTCTCGCGTGCGGCAAGACGTATGGCCGGGTCTTCGACAACGACTTCGGCCACGCGGGCGAAGCGTTTGAAGAAGGCCGGAATGCTCAGGTCGAGGTTGACCAGCAGGTCACTGTGTTCGCCCGAGTCGTCGCCCAGGCCCAGCACCACGGCAGCATCGTGATCGCTCTCGGCGTCGCCATGGGGTAGAAACACTTCGCCTCTGAAACGCCAGAGCCGGGCATCGAGGTCCTCACGCTGCGCAGCATCGCTGCAATGCAGATAGACCTTGTGACCCAGGCGCCAGGCCTTTTCCGTGAGCTTGCAGGCAAAGTCCAGGCGGGCCGCAGGATCGGCGCTGGGCAGGATGTAGAAGTCGACTTGAGTCATGTGGGTTCCAGAACCGGAGGCGTATCGATTGTGCAGCCGATACGCCAGGGTCTCTTTTTATACGCCGGCGCGGTCGAGCAGGTATTGGGTCAGCAAAGGAACCGGACGCCCGGTGGCGCCTTTTTCCTTGCCGCCGCTCAACCATGCAGTGCCGGCGATGTCCAGGTGAGCCCAGTGGTAGGCCTTGGTGAAGCGCGACAGGAAGCAGGCCGCGGTGATGGTGCCGCCTTTCGGGCCGCCGATGTTGGCGATGTCGGCGAACGGGCTGTCGAGCTGCTCCTGGTACTCATCGAACAACGGCAGCTGCCAGGCACGGTCATCGGCCTGTTTGCCCGCGTCGAGCAACTGATTGATCAGCGCGTCGTTATTGCCCAGCAGACCGGAGGTATGGCCGCCCAGTGCAACGACGCAGGCGCCGGTCAGGGTTGCAATATCGATGACCGCCTGCGGCTTGAAACGCTCGGCGTAGGTCAGTGCATCGCACAGCACCAGACGGCCTTCGGCGTCGGTGTTGAGGATTTCTACGGTCTGGCCGCTCATGGTCGTGACGATGTCGCCCGGACGTGTCGCAGTGCCGCTCGGCATGTTTTCGGCACAGGCCAGAATGCACACCAGATTGATCGGCAGCTTCAATTCGAGCACCGCACGCAGGGTGCCGAACACACTGGCTGCGCCGCACATGTCGAACTTCATCTCGTCCATGCCAGAGGCAGGCTTGATGCTGATGCCGCCGGTATCGAAGGTGATGCCTTTACCGACCAGCACGAACGGCTGGTCGCCTTTTTTGGCGCCCTGGTAGTTCATGACGATGAGGCGCGGCGGCTGGGCGCTGCCCTGTGCTACCGCGAGGAAAGAACCCATGCCCAGGTCGGCCAGTTTCTTCTCGTCGTGGACTTCCACTTTCAGGTTCTTGTGTGCCTTGCCCAGCGCCTTGGCTTCTTCGCCCAGGTAGGTCGGGTGGCAGATGTTCGGCGGCAGATTGCCGAGGTCGCGGGTCAGCGCCATGCCGGTGGCGATTGCCTGAGCATGAGTCGAAGCGCGTTCGACGTCGGCCGCCTTGATCTTGTCGGTCAGCAGGGTGATTTTCTTCAGGGCGCGAACGTCGGCTTTCTGGGTCTTGAAGCGGTCGAAGACGTATTCGCCGTCGGCCAGAGCTTCGACCAGCAGGCGAGCCATGCCATAGGTGTCGCGGTTTTTCACCGACAGGTCATCGAGCGCAATCGCTGCATCGGTGCCGCCCAGGCCCTTGAGGCAGGTGAGCGCTGCGCCGACGATTTTTTTCAACTGACGGTCCGACAGCTCGTCTTCCTTGCCAGTGCCGACCAGCAGGACGCGCTCGGCCTTGATGTTGGGCAGATTGTGCAACAGCAGGCTCTGGCCGACCTTGCCGGCCAGATCGCCGCGCTTGAGAATCAGCGAAACGGCTCCGCCGCTGAGGATATCCACAGTCCTGGCAGCACCGGCCAATACACGGCTTTCACCGACGGTGACCACCAGCGTTGCGGTTTTCAAGGTTTCTGGGCTTACGCTTTTAACAACCAATTCCATGTGGGGTCCCCGAATAGACGATGAGAGTCGCAATATGAATGTCGTACGCGGCATGGCCTGAGTGTTTTCAGGGGCGATGCCTGCGCTAAGCCTTGCAGTTTGACCCCGCTGCACGACTGCTGACAACCCCGCAGAGCTGCCTGTCTGGCGTCTATGTGCGAACTATCCCCGGTGCGCAGTGACAGAAACACACAATCACAGGATAATGCCGCATATTTTTTGAGGCCCACGCCTTTTGTCGGCGTGAAGCTCTGGTTGCCGTGGCTCACAAATTTTCCCTGTTTGGCTGCCTGAGCCTGACAACTCTGGAGTGTCTGGTTTGATTGTCTTCCGTTATCTGTCCCGAGAAGTGCTGCTTACCTTGAGTGCGGTCAGCGCCGTACTGCTGGTCTTCATCATGAGCGGGCGCTTCATCAAGTACCTGGCGCAGGCCGCGTCCGGTGCGCTCGATCCTGGCGTGCTGTTCCTGATCATGGGCTTCCGCCTGCCGGGCTTCCTGCAGGTGATTCTGCCGCTGGGCCTGTTCCTCGGCATCCTCATGGCGTACGGACGCCTGTACCTGGAAAGCGAGATGACCGTGCTGGCCGCCACCGGCATGAGTCAGCAGCGTCTGCTGGCCATCACCATGGGGCCGGCCACGCTGGTCGGGCTGCTGGTCGCCTGGCTGAGCTTCAGCCTGGCTCCGCAGGGCGCTACGCAGTTTTCGCTGCTGATCAATCAGCAGGACGCCATGACCGAGTTCGACACGCTGGTGCCGGGCCGTTTTCAGGCGCTGCGCGACGGTACGCGTATCACCTATACCAAGGAGCTGTCGGAAGACCGCTCGCAACTGGCCGGTGTGTTCATCTCGGAAAAGCGCATGTCCAGCGACAAGAGCAAGGACAACGGCATCACCGTGCTGGTCGCGGAGAAGGGCCATCAGGAGGTCCGGCCCAATGGCAGTCGCTTCCTGATCCTCGAGAACGGCTATCGCTATGACGGCAATCCGGGCGCGGCCGATTATCGCGTGATCAAGTACGACACCTATGGGGCGATGCTGCCCAAGCCGGAAATCAGTGAAGAAATCACCGACCGTGAAGCCATTCCGACCAGCGAGCTGATCGGCAACCCGGCACCGCGTTCCGTGGCCGAGTTGCAGTGGCGTATTTCGCTGCCGCTGTCGGTGTTCATCGTGACACTGATGGCCATTCCGCTGTCACGGGTCAATCCGCGTCAGGGCCGTTACCTGAAACTGCTGCCGGCGATCCTGCTGTATATGTCGTACCTGGCCATTCTGATTTCGGTGCGCAGTTCGCTGGAGAAAGGCAAGCTGCCACTTAGCCTGGGGATGTGGTGGGTGCATGCCATCTACCTGTCCATCGGCCTGCTGTTGTTCTATTGGGAGCCTCTGCGTCTGAAGATGGCGAGTCGTCGCAGCGTCACGGAGGTGACTCGTGGTCAAGCTTGATCGATACATTGGCAAAAGCGTCCTGCTGGCGATTCTCGCCGTTCTGGGCATCATTCTGGGTCTGGTCTCGCTGTTCGCGTTCATCGACGAGATGGGCGATATCAGCGACACTTACACGCTGGCGGATGCCCTCAGCTACGTCATGCTGACGGCGCCACGTCGCGTCTACGACACCTTGCCGATGGCCGCCCTGATCGGTTGCCTGATCGGTCTGGGTACGCTGGCCAGCAGCAGCGAGCTGACCATCATGCGTGCGGCGGGCGTGTCCATCGGGCGTATCGTCTGGGCGGTCATGAAGCCCATGCTGGTGCTGATGATCGCTGGCGTGCTGGTCGGCGAGTACGTCGCTCCCTACGCCGAGAACCAGGCGCAGGCCGCGCGCTCGCTGGCTCAGGGCTCAGGTGATGCGCAGAGCGCCCGCCATGGTCTGTGGCACCGCCAGGGCGACGAGTTCATCCACATCAACACGGTACAGCCCAATGGCCTGATGCTCGGTGTGACACGTTATCGTTTCGACGACCAGCGCCACATGCTGACCTCCAGCTTTGCCAAAGAGGCCAACTTCAAGACCGATTACTGGGAATTGAAGGACGTCGCTACCACGCACTTCAATGATGGCCGCACCGAGGTCATCAACACGCCGGTCGAGCGTTGGGATGTGGCGTTGAGCCCGCAGTTGCTGAGCACGGTAATCATGCCGCCCGAGTCGCTGTCCATCAGCGGCCTCTGGAGCTACGCGCATTACCTGGCTGATCAGGGCTTGAGCAATGGCCGCTACTGGCTGGCGTTCTGGACCAAGGTCCTGCAACCGGCGGTGACCGTCGCGTTGGTGCTGATGGCAATCTCGTTCATCTTCGGCCCGCTGCGCTCGGTTACGCTGGGGCAGCGCGTGTTCACCGGTGTAGTGGTGGGCTTTACCTTCCGCATCATTCAGGACCTGCTCGGCCCATCGAGCCTGCTGTTCGGCTTCCCGCCGTTGCTGGCAGTGCTGCTGCCTGCTGCAGCCTGTGCGCTGGCCGGGGTGCTTCTGTTGCGCCGTGCCGGGTAATGCACCAACCGGACTGAAAAAGCCGACCCATGGGTCGGCTTTTTCATGGGCGTTTGTGGACCCTGCAAACCCCGCATGCAAAAAAGCCTCTGGCATCGCTGCCAGAGGCTTTCTTGTAACTGCGTGGTGCGTCGTTCTCAGCCTTCGGCTTGAACTTCGTCAGCCTGCATGCCTTTCTGACCCTGCACTGCAACGAAGGTAACTTTCTGACCTTCTTTCAGGCTCTTGAAGCCGTTACCCTGAATGGCGCGGAAGTGTACGAACAGATCCGGCCCGCTCTCAGGAGTGATAAAACCAAAACCTTTTTCGTCGTTGAACCACTTGACGGTACCGCTCTGACGTTCAGCCATTTTCTTATTTCCTTGACGCTTGACTTGAATTGGTTACAGCCTCTTTCGCATGAAAGAGCACTGGGGCTGGTTGCAGGAAGTAAGAAACGTAGAACGGGTTGTAGCAAACCTAGAGCTACTGCCCAGGTCCAGATTCGGCGACCCATGCAAACACAGTTCGGAAACTCTACGCCAACTCTCGTTGCAAATACAACCCCCTTGCCTGGCGCCCTGTTTCCGGGGAGTTGGCCTTGCACGCGCAGTATTTGCACAGCGTGCACGGTGATTGATCCGTCATAACATTTTGCACTTTATAGGTGCATTTTTTGCATATATGACACGTTGCTTATGCGAATGAAACACTACGGGGTAACAGTGCTCCAGCAACACCGAAGTGTTGCTGTTTTTTTGACGCCGCTATTTAACCGCGGAAGTAACGTTGTGCAACGAAAGCCATTTTTGCAACGAGCATGGGGACTTTCTTGCCGCGCACCATTGCCCACACAGGTTTATCCAGCGCCGTGTAATCGTTATGCAGATAACCCATGGCCAGCGGGCCAGCCAGAGAGGGGCCAAAACCGCCGCTGCACACGGTACCGATGACTGCGCCCTGTTCATCGACGATCTCGGTACCCTCACGCACGGGTGTGCGCTCCTGGGGGAGTAGGCCGACTCGCTTTTTGCTGACGCCGTTCTGTTGCTGGGCAAAGATTCGCTCGGCGCCCGGAAAGCCGCCTGCACGCGCACCGTCGGCGCGACGCACTTTGGAAATGGCCCATAACAGGCTGGCCTCGATCGGCGAGGTCTGCGTGTCCATATCATGGCCGTACAGGCACAGACCGGCTTCCAGTCGCAGCGAATCACGTGCACCCAGGCCGATCGGAGCCACTTCCGGCTCGTCCAGCAGGCGGCGTGCCAAGGCTTCAGCCTGTTCGGCAGGCACGGAAATTTCATAGCCGTCTTCGCCGGTATAGCCCGAGCGACTGACATAGCATTTGACGCCGAGCAGCGTGACGCTGGCGAACTGCATGAAGGTCATTTTGGCGACTTCCGGGGCCAGGCGTGCCAGTACGGTCACCGCGGCCGGCCCTTGCAGCGCCAGCAGGGCGCGTTCTTCAAACAGTGGTTCGATCTTGCAATGTCCGGCCAGGTGCTTGCACAGGTGCGCCAGATCTTGATCCTTGCAGGCCGCGTTGACCACCAGCATCAACTGGTCGTTGCCGAGATTGGCAACCATCAGGTCATCGAGAATGCCGCCGTTCTCGTCGGTGAACATCGCGTAACGCTGCATGCCGACCGGCAGGTCAATGATGTCTACCGGCACCAGGGCTTCCAGCGCCTTGGCGGCGTCTGCACCAGTGAGGCGAATCTGGCCCATGTGCGAGACATCGAACAGACCGGCCTGAGCGCGGGTGTGCAGGTGCTCTTTCATTACGCCAGCCGGGTATTGAACAGGCATGTCGTAACCGGCGAAGGGCACCATCTTTGCGCCGAGTTCGCGGTGCAGGGCGTGCAGGGGAGTGGTCAGCAGTGATTCTGTGGACATGTTCGATTCCTTGTTGAGCGGGCCGTGCCAATGGCACTGCCTGTGCGCGCAGCGCGATCAGGCAATGCCAGGCGGGGGCTGTCACGCTTCCTGATAGTTCTCGATGGACGGGCAGGCGCAGACCAGATTGCGGTCGCCGAAGACGTTGTCGACACGACCGACCGGAGGCCAGTACTTGTTCTCGATCAACGAATCGACCGGGTACACCGCCTGTTCGCGGCTGTAAGGATGGCTCCACTGGCCGACGATTTCGGCAGCGGTGTGCGGCGCGTTTTTCAGCGGGTTGTCATCCTTGTCCAGGGTGCCGTTTTCAACCGCGCGAATTTCCTCGCGGATCTTGATCATGGCATCGCAGAAGCGGTCCAGCTCTTCTCTGGACTCACTCTCGGTCGGCTCGATCATCAGCGTCCCGGCGACCGGGAACGACATGGTCGGCGCATGGAAGCCGAAGTCGATCAGGCGCTTGGCCACGTCGTCGACGCTGATGCCGCTGCTGTCCTTGATCGGGCGCAGGTCGAGGATGCACTCGTGCGCGACCAGGCCGTTGCTGCCGGTGTAGAGCACAGGGTAATGCTCCTCCAGACGACGCGAGATGTAGTTGGCGTTGAGAATCGCCAGTTGCGAAGCGCGTTTGAGGCCGTCACCGCCCATCATGCGGATGTACATCCAGGTAATGGGCAGAATGCTGGCGCTGCCGAACGGTGCTGCGCAGACTGCGCCTTCCTTGCGCTCCATGCGTGCATGGCCGGGCATGAACGGGGCGAGATGGGATTTCACGCCGATCGGGCCAACGCCCGGGCCGCCACCGCCGTGGGGGATGCAGAAGGTCTTGTGCAGGTTGAGGTGCGATACGTCGCCGCCGAATTTGCCCGGGGCGCAGAGACCAACCATGGCGTTCATGTTTGCGCCATCGATGTACACCTGGCCACCGTTGTCATGAACGATGCCGCAGATTTCGCGAATGCCTTCTTCGAAAACGCCGTGGGTCGACGGGTAAGTGATCATGATCGCCGCAAGCTGGTCACGATGCTGAACGGCCTTGGCGCGCAGGTCTTCGATGTCGACGTTGCCGCGCGCATCACACGCGGTCACCACGACACGCATACCGGCCATGTTGGCAGTCGCCGGGTTGGTGCCGTGCGCCGAGGAAGGGATCAGGCAGATGTCGCGATGTTCGTCGCCACGGCTCTGGTGATAGGCGCGGATCGCCAGCAGCCCGGCGTATTCGCCCTGCGAGCCGGCGTTCGGTTGCAGCGAGATCGCGTCGTAACCGGTGGCGGCACAGAGCATGGCCTCCAGCTCATCGGTCAGTTGCTGGTAGCCGGCGCTTTGCTCGGCCGGGGCAAAAGGGTGCAGGTTGCCGAATTCGGCCCAGGTCACCGGGATCATTTCGCTGGCAGCGTTGAGTTTCATGGTGCACGAGCCCAGCGGAATCATGGTGCGATCCAGCGCCAGGTCCTTGTCGGCCAGCTTGCGCAGGTAGCGCATCAGCTCGGTTTCCGAGTGATAGCGGTTGAACACGGGGTGGCTGAGGATCGCTGACTGACGCAGCAGCGCGGCCGGCAGGCGTGACTGTACGCTGTCTGCCAGTGCGGCGAAGTCCGGCAGGCTCTGGCCGTCGCTGGCGAAGATTGCCCACAGGGTTTCGACAGCCGACTGCGAGGTGGTCTCGTCCAGGGACAGACCCAGACGCTGGTCATCGATTTCACGCAGGTTGATGTGCCTGGCGCGTGCGGCGGCATGCAGTGCAGCGGTTCTGCCGCCAGTGTGCAGGGTCAGGCTGTCGAAGAAAAATGCCTGCTCGGCCTTCAGGCCCAGCGTGTTCAGGCCTTCGGCCAGAATCGCGGTCAGGTGGTGAACGCGCTTGGCGATCTGTGTCAGGCCGCGCGGACCATGGTAGACCGCGTACATGCTGGCGATGTTGGCCAGCAGCACCTGCGCGGTGCAGATGTTGCTGGTGGCCTTCTCGCGACGAATATGCTGCTCGCGGGTCTGCATCGCCAGGCGCAGGGCTTGCTTGCCGTGACGGTCCACCGACACACCGACCAGACGGCCCGGCATGTCACGCTTGAACGCATCGCGGGTCGAGAAGTAGGCCGCATGCGGGCCAC
Source organism: Pseudomonas syringae pv. coryli str. NCPPB 4273 (assembly GCF_000972175.1). Lineage (NCBI taxonomy): Bacteria > Pseudomonadati > Pseudomonadota > Gammaproteobacteria > Pseudomonadales > Pseudomonadaceae > Pseudomonas > Pseudomonas syringae pv. coryli. The sequence continues at coordinate 63,890 of NZ_AWQP01000040.1, forward strand.
CGAAACCCAGCGGCACACCGAAGCGCTGGGCGCTACCGATCGCCACGTCGGCGCCGAATTCGCCTGGCGGGGTCAGCAGGGTGAGGGCCAGCAGGTCGGCAGCCACGGCGACCAGTGCGTTGGCCGCGTGGAAGCGCTCGACCAGCTCGCGGTAATCGAATACATCGCCATTGCTGGCCGGGTATTGCAGCAGCGCGCCGAAGTAATCGCTGGCATCGCCCAGCTCGTGCTCGTCTGCTACGACCACGGTGATGCCCAACGGCTCGGCGCGAGTGCGCAACACATCCAGGGTCTGCGGGTGGCAATGGCTGGATGCGAAAAACTGCTGGCTAGCCTTGTTTTTGCTCAAGCGTTTGCAAAAGGTCATTGCTTCGGCGGCTGCGGTGGCTTCGTCGAGCAGAGAGGCGTTGGCAATCGGCAGGCCGGTGAGGTCGCTGATCAGTGTCTGGAAATTGAGCAGTGACTCCAGACGGCCCTGGGAAATCTCTGGCTGATAGGGCGTGTAGGCGGTGTACCAGGCCGGGTTTTCCAGCAGGTTGCGCAGGATCGGTGCTGGCGTGTGGGTGTTGTAGTAACCCTGGCCGATGTAGGTCTTGAACAGCTGATTCTTGCTGGCGATGGCCTTGATGGACGCCAGCGCATCGGCTTCGCTCTGCCCGGCAGGCAGGTTCAGAACGCTGGTGCCCTTGATGCTTTCCGGAATGACGCTTTCGCTCAGCGCATCGATGGAATCGAAACCCAGCGTTTGCAGCATGGCCTGCTCATCGGCCGCACGCGGGCCAATGTGCCGGGCAATGAATTCGTTGGCAGTGGTCAGTTCGATACGGTCAGTCATGGCGTGCTCCTCAGGCTTCGGCGTTGGCTTTGATCAGACGGTCGTAGGCGTCCTGATCCAGCAGGCCGTGAATGGCGTTGGCGTCTTGTGGGATGAAGCGAAAGAACCAGCCCGCACCGAGGGCATCTTCATTGACCAGCTCTGGCGTGGCGTCGAGGGCGGAATTGACCTCGACGACTTCACCGTCCAGCGGCATGTTGATGCTGCTGGCGGCTTTCACCGATTCCACCACCGATACTTCAGCGTGTTGAGTGTAGGCCTGTAATTCCGGGAGCTGCACGAAGACCACATCGCCCAGCGATTCCTGCGCGTAGGGCGTAATGCCGACCGTCACGCTGCCGTCGGTTTCGGCACGCAGCCATTCGTGGTCAACGGTGAATCGCAAATCGCTCATACAAACTCCTCGGAGAACAGGGCTCGCGCAGCACGCGAGCAATATGAGTTATGGCTTAGCAATTTAGCGGCCATGTTTTATTTTTATAATAAAATCAATGAGTTGAATAATTTTTGGCTGGGCCTGTCGATTTAGGGTGTAGCGAAATCGCTACAGTCTTCAGGCATTTGAAAATACCTGACTGATCAAGGCCTTGATACGCAGGGAGCGAGGTGTTTTGGAGTGAAATCGTTACAGTGGAGTGTTTTCGTTACGACAGCGTTGAATGATTGCATCCAACCAGCATTGGCTGTCACCGCTGGACACAGCGCTAGCGCGTCGGCAGTTACCCGACGCGGCTTTCCGGTGAGCGTAAAAACGTTTCGAGCTCTTCAAGCGGTAATGGCTTGCTGATCAGATAGCCCTGAATTTGATCGCAATGGTTTTCGCGCAGGAACGCCAGTTGCTCCGGGGTTTCCACACCCTCTGCAATCACCTGCAGGTCGAGGCTGTGAGCCAGCTCGATGATGGCTCTGGCGATGGCCGCGTCCTGTGGGTTGCTGGTCACTTCGCGAATGAACGCGATGTCGATTTTAAGCTTGTCGATAGGGAAGCGGCGCAGGTACGCCAGGCTTGAATAACCGGTGCCGAAATCGTCGATGGAAATACTCACGCGATTGGCCCGCAGTGCCCCCAGAGTGGCGATGGTGTGCGCGGTGTTTTCCATCAGCGAACTTTCTGTCAGCTCGACCTCAAGCCACTGCGGCGCAACATTGTGTTTTTCCAGTGCCTGGCGGATGTCGGCGACCAGGCTGCTATTGGAAATCTGTTGCCCTGAAATGTTGACCGCGACCTGAAACGAGCCTAACCCGGAGCGTTGCCAGCGCGCGATCTGGGCGCAGACACTGTCGACGACCCAGTTGCCGACTTCACCGATCAGGCCGAGGCTTTCCAGTACGGGGACAAATACCGCAGGCGAAATGCCTGGATGGCCAGGGCGTGGCCAGCGCAACAGCGCCTCAAGCCCGCATATGCGGTCATTGTTCAGGTCCAGCTTGGGTTGGTAGACGATTTCGAAGGCCTGGCTGCGCACCGCTTCGCGCAGCGCGGTCTCAAGGTCCAGGCGTGCCGAAACGTCGGCGTTCATCTGCGGCGTATAGAACCGGTAGTTGTCCGGGCCGATCTTTCGGGCGCTGTTCATGGCGGTGTAGGCGTGTCTGATCAGCTCGCGCGAGTCTTCGCCGTCCTCCGGGTACAGGGCAATGCCGATGCTGGCGGTCATGACCAGGCTCTGGCCTTCTATGTGGAAGGGCACTCGCAATGCATTGCGGATGCGATCGAGCGTCTTCCGGGTATCCGCCTGGCCGTCTCGCAGCATCAGAATCAGGGCGAACTGATCGCCGTCCACGCGGCCAAGGGTGTCACTGGCATTCAGGCAGCTGGACAGTCGGCGGCTGACTTCCAGCAGCACCTCATCACCCAGCACATGCCCCCAGGTTTCGTTGATGTTCTTGAAACCGTCGAGATTGACCGTCAATGCCGCCAGCTTCCAGCGGCTGATCGCCGCTTGGGTCATGCCCATTTGCAGGCTGGTAAAAAACAGATCCCGGTTGGGCAGGCCGGTCAGCGTGTCGTAGTGGGCCATGGTCAGCAGGCGCTGGTCGCTTTCCTTGCGCCGGGTGATGTCGCGCACGATACCGACGATGACCCAGTCCTCGCCGGTCCGGTAGGCCTGGCGATGGATTTCGACCTCGACATCCCGCCCGCTCTTGTCGCGAATCTGGGTTTCCAGGGGCTCACTGGGGCCTTTGCCGGCAATGATCCGGTCGTACACGACCTCAAGCTGCTCCATGGACGTTTCGCCCAGTTCGGCAGGCGTCTTGTGCGACAGTTCTTCTGCGGTGTAGCCCAGCAACTGGCAGGCCCGGCGGTTGAATTCGATCAGGCTCATGGTATTGCGGTTGATCAGAAAGATTGCGTCTTCGGAAGCGTCCATCACTGTGCGAAAACGCTCGAGATCGATGGTGCGCTGCTGCAATTGATCTTCGAGGATCAGGCTGTGGCTTTTCAGGTAGTCGCCGAACGCCTTGAGGCGCAGCAGATTACGCACGCGCAGCCACAGTTCGGCGCTGTCCACAGGCTTGTTGAGGTATTCCTCGGCGCCCGCTTCCAGTCCTGAAAGACGCGAGCTTTGGTCGTCGAGTGCCGAGAGCATGATGATCGGTATATTGGCTGTGCCCTTTTTGGCCTTGAGCTGACTGGCGACCTCATAGCCGTCCATGCCCGGCATCATGATGTCCAGCAGGATCAGGTCGGGTGCCTGTCGTTTGATCATGGCCAGCGCCAGCTCGCCTGATTCCGCCGTCAGTGTCCGATAACCCTGGTTCTGCAAGAGTACCTCCAGCAGGTCCCGGACATGGACGTCGTCATCGATAATCAGGATGGTCGCGGCGCTCTGGGTCATATCGAATGCTCAGGTAATGGGCTGTTGAGGCAGATTTTTTTCCAGCAGTGTGTCGATGACCCGGTACAACTCCTTGTAGCGCAACGGCTTGATGACATAAGCGTTGCAGCCCGCCAGGCGGATCTTCTCCTCGTCTTCCTTCATGGCCATCGCGGTCAGTGCAATCACCGGGATCGCAGCTGTGCCGGCATCTTTCTTCAACAGCGATGTGGCGGTCAGGCCGTCCATCTCCGGCAGATGGATATCCATCAGGATCAGGTCGGGCTGACGCTCGCGAGCCAGTTTCAGGCCGCTTTCGGCATCGACGGCCGACAGCACGGCGTGCCCGGCGCTGGTCAGTAACAGCTCTGCCAGACGCATGTTCGCCGCATTGTCTTCAATGATCAGGATCTGGGCCATCGCGCCTCCACTGATTCAGTTGGGCGGACGGGCAGCCAGACCACGAAGCGTGCGCCGAGGTCCTTCACGCTGGCCACTGCGACGCAGCCGCCGTGCAGTTCGCTGAGCTGCTTGACCATCGCCAGACCCAGTCCGGTGCCTTCGAATTTGCGTGCCAGACCGCTGTCGATCTGGCTGAATGCCTTGAACAGCTTGTTCATGTCGCTCTGGGCGATGCCGATTCCGGTGTCGCTGACACTCAGTTCGAGAAACTGCCCACAGTCATCGGGCGGAAGTGCAAACCCGTAAGTCGGCCAGTCACCGTCGATAAGACCTGCCTGGGACGCCGGCACCAGACGCACCGCCAGCGTTACCCAGCCACCGGGCTCGCTGAATTTCACGGCGTTGGCCAGCAGGTTGTAGACGATCTGCTTGGTCTTGCGCCGATCGAGCTCAAGCTCACCGAATTCGGCCTCTGTTTCCAGCTTCAACTGAATGTGTTGCAGGGCGGCTTGCTCGCGCACGATCAGCAGGCTGTTGCTCAACAGTTCGTCCAGATCGACCGACTCGAGCTCCAGCGTCATCATGCCGGCCTCGACCTTGGACAGGTCGAGGATGTCATTGATCAGCGACAGCAGGTGCTGGCCGCTGTTAAAGATATCGCCTATGTAGCGTCGCTGGGCATCGGTCATGTCGCCGACCATGCCGTCCTTGAGTGCCTCGGAAAAACCGATCACGGCGTTCAGCGGCGTGCGCAGCTCGTGGGACATGGTGGCAAGAAACTCGGACTTCATGTGGCTGGCGTGTTCCAGCTCGATATTCTTTTCTTCCAGCGTCCGCTCGAAACGCTTGCGCTCGGTTACATCGCGGGCTGCGGCGAAGACCCCCTTGAGCTTGCGGTCACGGTCATGAAAGGTCGCAGCGTTGTAGGACACCACGGTTTCAGTGCCGTCGTAGGCGCGCACGGTGAGTTCGTAGTCACTGACCTTGTGCTCGCTGAGCACGCGCTTGATCGCGGCATCGGCACTCGCCGGGTCAGTGAAGAAATTCTTGCAGGGCGCACCGATCAACTCATCGCGGGTGCGTCCGGTCAGGGCCATCATCTGCTTGTTGACGTCGGAAATGATGCCTTGCGGATCAGTCATCATCAGTGCATCGATGTTCGATTCGATCAGCGAGCGGGTATAGAACTGTTGGTCCCGCAAGCGCTGATCCAACAAGGCCTGAGCCTCTTCTTCCTGCTTGCGCGCCGTGTTGTCGGTGCCGATCAGCAGATAACCGATGATGGTTTCGGCGCTGTCGCGCAGTGACGTGACCGAGACCATGGCCGACAGGCGGCTGCCGTCCTTGCGGATGTAGGTCAGTTCGTAAATGTCTTCGATGCCGCGCGAAGCCTTGAACACCAGCGCCTCGAAGCCAGGCGTGATGGGCGTATTGAGTTCATGGCTGAGGGCTGCCGCGCGGATGATGAGCTCGGCGGGGTCAGAGATGTCCGCAGGTGTGATTTTGTCGACCACGTCCTCGGAGTGATAACCGAGCATGCGTTCGGCGCCGACATTGAATATCTGGATAACGCCGTGTTCGTCGGTTGCGATGCTTGAGAAGTAAGCGCTGTTGAAAATTGCATCCTGCAGTGCGCCGGTCTTGAGGAGGATTTTCTGACGGCGAGATTCGACGATTTTTTCAGCTCGAGACTGAGCGTCGACAAGCGGGCGGTCCACTGGCGAGGTTGGCATATGACTTCCCGGTACTACCTGACCTTTTTGCCATTACGGCCGTAATCACACTACGGACATCCATTCAAATGGATGATAAGAGGTTCATGGACGATACCAGATCGTTATCGGCAAACTAGTTATTAAATGAACCCTTTCGGAATATATTTTCGATAAACGACTTCAATCGACTAACGCTTGCCTGGAATTCCATATTTTCGCAGGCGATGAGCGATGGCGGTGTGCGAAGTATGCAGGCGATTGGCCAGTTGGCGGGTGGAAGGATAGTCCGCGTAAAGCTTTTCCAGCAGATTCCGCTCGAAGGCTTCGACGGCATGTTCGAGGCTGTCGATCGAGCTGTCGTTCTGACGCGCCACTGCGGTGCCCGCGATATCCAGGTCGCCTATATCCACTTGAGTGTGTTCGCAGATGGCGGCCGCGCGAAAAATCACGTTTTGCAATTGCCGCACATTGCCTGGCCAGCGGTTGCCGAGCAGGGCAGGGTAGGTGCCGGGTGCAAGCCTGCAGACCGGGCGCTGAATTTGTGCGCACGCCTGCTCCATGAAATATCGGGCCAGCAACAGAATGTCCTGACCGCGCTCGCGCAACGGCGGAACCTCCAGATTGAGGACATTGAGGCGGTAGAACAGGTCTTCGCGGAAGGTGCCTTCGCTGACCATCTTTTCCAGGTCGCGGTGGGTGGCGCTGAGAATGCGCACATTGACCCGTACTTCGCGATCGCCACCGACGCGGCGGAAGCTGCCATCGTTTAGGAAACGCAGCAGTTTGGCCTGCAGATAGGGTGACATTTCGCCGATTTCATCGAGGAATACGGTGCCTTGGTTGGCCAGTTCCATCAGCCCCGGTTTGCCGCCGCGTTGCGCTCCGGTAAAGGCCCCCGGGGCATAGCCGAACAGTTCGCTTTCGGCGAGGTTTTCCGGCAGTGCTGCGCAGTTCAGGGCCAGGAACGGTTCGCCGTGGCGGGCGCTGCTGGCGTGACAGGCGCGGGCGACCAGCTCTTTGCCAGTGCCGGTTTCGCCCTGAATCAGCAGCGGGGCGTCCAGCGCCGCCACCCGTTGCGCTCGCGCCTTTAGGGTGCGGATGGCGGCCGAGTCGCCGAGCAGGGCGTCGAAACCTTCGGCGTGATCATGGTGCAATGCCGACAGGCGTTCGCCGATTCGGCTGGGCAGGTACAGGGTAATCAGCGCGCCGGCTTCGGTGATGGGCGTGGCATCCAGCAGCAGCGCTTCACCGTTCAGGGTGATCTCGCGCAGCGGCAGGCGAAAGCCGTTTTCCAGCAACGCGACGTGCAGGCTGGGGTCGCTGAACAGCTCACCGATGGACTCGCCCGCAGGCTCCCGGCCAATCAGCGCGATGAGTGCCGGGTTGGCCAGCAGCACATGCCCGGCGCTGTCGAGTGCCAGCACCGGGTCGGTCATGGCGGCGAGCAACGCGTCCAGCTGCAGGTGGCGCCGCTGACCCGGAAGGATATCGACCACGGTGATCGCTTCTACACCGCGGACCCGAAACAGTGCGTCCTTGAGCTCTTCGAGCATTTGCGGGCTGAGGGTCGGCGCATCGATGTACACGTTGGGCGGCACCATCTCCACCGCGTCCAGATTCAGATTGCGTCCACCCAGAATCGCCAGCACTTCCTGGGTGATACCGACGCGGTCGATGAAGCTGACATGGATGCGCATGAGGCGTTGACGGTTCGCGAATGAGAAGGCGGCAAGTATGCCTTGTGGCGGCAGGTTTGGTGAAATCCGCTGGTGTACGTCCGAGCCTCGTTCCTCACGCTCCTGCACACACCTATCGTTCCTCACGCTCCAGCGTGGGAATGCTCTTTGTGACGCTCTGCGTCATGGATTTACGCCATTCCGCTCATTCTGGAGAGGACGCAGAGCGTCCAGAACGGCATACCCACGCAGAGCATGGGCACAATGATGTTCTTGCGCGCGCCTATCGTTCCTCACGCTCCAGCGTGGGAATGCCGTTCGTGACGCTCCGCGTCATGGATTCGCGCCGCCCCGCCCACTCAGGAGAGGACGCAGAGCGTCCAGTACGGCGTGATCACGATGGCGTTCTCCGGCCTCGACAGCGCTGGCTTACTCCAGATGCTCCTGCTTCACCGGGTCGCCTGACTTGGCGTGGAGTTTGTCGCGAATGTCCTCGAACATTAGGTCGTAGTCCTTGTGCTGGGCGATGGGCAGCGCGGCCGAGTTGGGCAAGCCGTGCCTTATCGCGATGCGACTCGCGTTATGGGCGAAGTTGAAGGCAAGGTCACGGGGCAACAGGTATCGCTCTTCGAACGGCTTGCCATTGATTTCGCCCTGCATGGTGAAATGCATGGACGTGCCTTGCTTGGGATCTTCCTCCACGTTGTAGCGCAAGTGGATGTCATAGCTGATATCCGACGGTTGAAGCGCCACGTGGGTGAGGTGCAGATGGCCTGGCTCGTACATGAAGTGACTCCATCAAGGGGTGAGTGTGCTCAGTCAGACACTGACCGCGACAGGACGGTTCAGCTTTGCGCAGGGTGCCGCGCGCCGCATGCCTGCGCTCAACGGTCGATCTTGTCCGGTTCCGGCCTCGACCAGATCCATAGATTGCCCAGTGCCATCCCCGTGAGTGCAAGGTACAGCCACCAGGCATGGCCGATGAGGCTCAGCATCACCACGGCACAGACAAGCATGCTGAGGGTGGCGCTGATCTTGGCCTTGCGGGCGACCAGTCGGCCGTTACGCCAGTTGTACAGTATTGGCCCGAACACGCGGTGGTTTTCCAGCCAGGCGTTCAGCCTTGGCGAACTGCGTGTTGCCGCCCAGGCGGCCAGCAGAATGAACTCGGTGGTTGGCAGGCCGGGAACGAAGATCGCAACGATGCCTATGCCCAACGCGGTATAGGCGAGGATGCCGTATAAAAGGCGTGAAAGTCTTGAGCCGGGTGGTTTGTACGTCATGGTCTCTACAGGCAGGTTCGGGGAGCCCGGCCAGCTTAACAGCACCGGGCGCTTTTTCATGCCTGTGCCAGTTCTGTGACGGGAGCATGGGCGTAGGCGTGCTGCAGCAACACGTTGAAACGCTCGAATGCGGCGATGGCGCCGCGATCGAGCTCTGCTTCCTGTTCGGCGCTCAGTGGCAGTTCATCAAGCGTCCGGACAAAGGCTTTCCAGCCGGCAGCCCGGCCCCCGGCAGGTTCACCCAAATGTCGCGCGCCGAAGCTGTCGCTCAGGCTCAAGGCTTGGGCACGTTTGATCAGGAATGCTGCACCGAGCTTGGAACCCTCGGAGACGAACAGCCAGCCGAGCGCTTCTGCGCTGCTCGGTTTTTGCACTGCACCCGCCACTGGCAGGGGAAGGTCGATGTTCAGATCGGCAAGGTCTGCCCTGGCCTGTTCGGCCCGGCAGCGTGCCGGCAGGTCGCCGATGATCGCCTGAAGCGCAGGGTCGCCGTACAGGTGTTGCAGTTCTGCCTGAAACAGGTACTGAGCAACTACGAAGCGCGAATAGCTGGCCAGGGTGTCAAACGGCGCATGGGCCTTGACCGCCTTGTCGAGCTGTTCGTGCGGCGCGTGGGTAATCTGGCTCAGGCGTTGCGAACGCAGAGTCGGTCGGTTCTGATCAAGGGGCATCGTAGTCTTCCTTGTTGAAAAAGGGCTTGTTGAATAGACGAATAGCCAGGCCTGAAAGCGTAAAAAAGCCTGCCGTTCGATGATTCAACGGCGGGCTTTCAGAGGCGCTCGGGCTCAGATGTCCCACACCACGTTGACGCTGAAATTGCGTCCCGGCTGGGTCAGGCGATCGAGGTTGGCGGGTGCGGTTACGCCGGCTTCTCCCACGCCGTCATAGCCGCGCACATCGTCCCAGCGCCAGTATTTTTTATCGGTCAGGTTGTACAGGCCTGCGTTGACGGTCACGTCATCACTGACCTTGTAGTAGCCGGTCAGGTCCAGAATGCCGAAGCCCGGTGTCCTGAACTGGCTGGAGGTGCCATCCGGCGTGTGGAAGTTGCTGTCATCCACGCGGTTCTTGCGCTTGACCAGGGTCCAGCTCAACAGACCGCCGTAGTGATCGCGGTCATAACCCAACCCCACGACTCCGGTCAGCGGGTTGACGCTGTTGAGCGGCTCGCCCGTGTCGTCGTTGCGGCCGTGCAGATAGGCGACGGAGGCCTGGCTGTAGAGGCCGTTCGGCGCACCCAGGCTGTCGAGGTTCAGACGGCCTTTGAGTTCGGCGCCTTTGAGGGTGGCGTGCCGGATGTTGTTGGACTGGAACGTGAGTTCGCTGTAGCCGGGTGTGATGGCGTCCTCGTTGATGAAGTCGCGGTACTTGTTGTAGAACACCGCGATGTCGAACGAGCCGGATTCGAAACGACCGCGCAGCCCGGTTTCGTAACTTTTGCTCGTTTCGGGCTTCAGGTTCGGATTGGGTTCGACCACGTACCCGGCCGTCGGGTTTTCGAAGCGTCCGTAAAGTGACTTGGCCGAAGGCGTGCGGAAGCCCTCGGCATACTGGCCGTACCACGTGTAGGCATCGCTGAATGCGTAAGTCACGCCCAGCTTGGGCGACAGGCGATGCCAGGTTCGCGTTTCATCGTTCGCCTGGCTTGGGTCGGTCAGGCTGACCGACCTGAGGAATTGCGAGGTGAAGGTCGGATCAAGCCGGGTGTGGTCGTAACGCACGCCAGGCAGGAAGGTCCAGTCATTCCAGCTGATCTGATCCTGCGCGAACAACGCGTAGCTGGTGATGGTCGGGTCGGGGAAATCACTCGTTGCGGCCAGCCGGTCGCTCGGGCTGTCTGCACCGACAGCGCGGCAGGAGCCGAAGACTCGCGCACAAGTGCCGCTGCCGCTGCGCAATCCGGTGACTTTCTGGCGCTTGATCGTTGTGCCGTAGGTCAGCACGTGGTCGGTGCTGGCAACGGAGAATGCCTTGTCCAGCTGGGCATCGAACACCCACTGCTTTTCCTGATACTGCGTGTCGCGTTCACGAATGACATCGCGGGAGAACGGAAAGTAACGTTCCCGGGTGCTCTGATCGGTTTTCGCGATCTGATAGTTCAAGCTCCACTTGACGTTGTCGACCAGCAGGCTGTCGAGGGCGAAGCTGTTTTCGATCCCGAAGCGCTCGCGGGTGATGGTGTCGTTACCCTCGCGCGACTGATACATCCCCAGACCGCTGCCGTTGGTGAATGGCCCGCCGACTGCGCTTTTCAGATTGCTGTCGCGGTCGTCCTTGTACTTTTCATAGGCCAGCGCCAGACGCGAACCGTCGCCGTAGTTCCAGCCCAGTTTGCCCAGCACGTTGGTGCTGCGCGCATCCTCAGGGTTGGCTTGCGTACGGCTCAAACCGGTACCGCCGGTGCTGCCATAGGATTCGGTTTCATGGCCATTGCGCTGGCTGAGGTGCAGCAAGCCGTCGAATTCGCCCTGACGGCCTGCGACCGTGGCCGAGTTGAGCCAGCTTTGGTCTGCCGAGCTGTAGCCGGTTTTCAACCGTGCGCCGACATCCTTGCCAGGCTTGATGATGTCATCCGGGTCCAGTGTGTAGTAACTGACCACGCCACCAATGGCGCTGCTGCCGTAGAGGGCCGAAGCGGGACCACGGAGGATTTCCACGCGCTTGACGATCTCCGGGTCGACATAGTTGCGGTGAGTTTGCGCATAAGGGCCGGTAAAAAAGCTGTCGGGCACCTCGACGCCGTCGACCTGAGTCAGGATCCGGTTGCCGTCGATACCGCGAATGTTATAGCCGGTTGTGCCCGCACGCTGGCCTGCGCCACCCACCGTAACCCCCGGCTCGTAGCGCACCAGATCGCGGATCGTGTTGATGTTGTCGCGGTCCAGTTCCTCACGGGTATGTACGCTGACAGTGCTCGGCACCGTGGCGACATCCTGGGCCTGGCGTGTGGCGCTGACAGTGATCTGATCCAGCGCCATGACGCCAGCGGTGGTGGCGCGTTTTTCCAGCACGACGCTGTTATTGCCCAGATTGCGGTAGCTCAGCGAGCTGCCGGAAAGCATGCTGTCCAGCGCCTGCGCGGCGCTCAGGTCGCCGCTGGCTCCTGGAGAGATGACGTTTTGGGCGAGCCCCGCCGACATGCCGACCTGCCAGCCGGTCACGCGGCTGAACTCGTTCAGCGCCGACACCAGAGGTTGCTGACTGATCGAGAACGGGTAGGTGCCCGCCGGGCGTGTCGCCGGTGTACTTTCACTGACAGCACTGGCGTTTGCCACTTGCAGACTGGCGCCCAGTACCGCAATCGTCAGGAGAGAAAGCGTAAGCCTTGCGCGTTGTCGGGCGACAGGCGTGAACGTGGATGACATCGGTAGCGCTCCCTGGGGTGTTGCTCGTCATAGTGTTTACAAGCTGCTTCAAAATGAGAATCAGTTGCATTGGCTATGACTAGACGAACGGGCAGTCGCTATCGAGTAAAAAAACTTTCCTTCAGTTGAGAATCACCAGTGCGGGCATTTCATGAAGGCTTGCCGACGTGATCTGCGCCAGCGAACGCACCACGTCGAGCGGGTTGTCCAGGCGGTAGTTGCCGGTGACGGCAACACGGTCCAGTTGTGCATTGGTGCTGACGATCCAGCCTGGATAGTAACGGCGCAGCTCAGCCAGTACGTCGCTCAGCGGGGAATTGTTGAAGATCAGTCGGCCCTGCACCCAGGCCAGGTCCCGGACCGGGTCAAGCTTTTCACGCTGCCCAAACCCGTCAGGCCCCACGCGAACGCTGTCTCCAGCGCCCAGACTGAGGCTGGAGTCACCATGGGTGGCATGCACGTCGACAGCGCCGCGTTGCACGTGTACCTGCGCGACACCGTTCAGATAGCGCACCGAAAACGCGGTGCTGTTGGCGCTCATGCGCACCGGACCGGCTTCGATTTCCAATGGCAGCCCTGGCTTCGGCGTGACGTCGAAGAAGGCTTCACCCTGATACAAGCGGGCAGAGCGCTGTTTTTCCCCGACCTGACTGGAGAACGCCGAATCAGTATTGAGCAGCACCTTCGATCCGTCCGCCAGCTCCAGGCGCTGGCGCTCACCGACGACCGTCAGATGATCGGCCTGCAGGCGCAAGGGCAGATTGCTGAAGCTGAACAGCCCCAACAGCAGCACCGCTGCAGTGGCCAGAGGTTTCCAGTGGGGACGGGCACGCTGCCATGCCGAGCGCTTGCGCGGTGGTGCGATGTTTTCGGCTGCGTGCCGAACCGGCTGCGAGCTCCAGAGCGTCCGGGCTTTCTCGAATGCGCGGGCATGTTCAGGGTCGGCATTCAGCCATTCCTGAAAACGCGCCTGCAGTGCATCGTCTGCGCCTTCCAGTTCGATCAGCCAGGTCAGGGCCTGATCCATTGCAGCGTTGCTCAACACGTCCTGCGCGATCGCGTGCGGGCGTTCTGTTTTCGGGGCCACGATGTTCCTCGGCAATCCTGAAACTGTATCGATATGAGTCTGGCAGCGTGCGGCAGGGTTCAGGGCGGGTCAAGCCTGGAAAGGACGCCTATGCAGATCGCCATGATCAGTTTCAATTCTTTTTGTACGGTACTGGCAGAGACCTGCAACTGCTCGGCAATTTCCAGATAACTGCGGCCATCGAGACGGCTGAGGGTAAAGATTTTCTGCTGGCGCGGGCTCAGCGTGCTCAGACTGGCGCTGAGGTTCTCCAGCAGGCGCTTGGCATGTGCAGCATCTTCGGGCGAGCCCAGCTGGGCCACGACATTTTCGAGCCGTGCAGGCGACACGTCTTCGAGCATGGTCCGGCCGTGGATGCGCCGCGCACGCAAATGATCCAGCGCCAGGTTGCGAGCGGTCTGGAAAACGAAGGGTTCAAGATGAGCGACCGGATGTTCGGTCAATGCACGGCTGACGCGCAGCCAGGTTTCCTGAAGCAGGTCTTCAGCAGCGCTTTGATTGCCAACCATGCGTTGCAGAGTGCGTAACAGAACCGGGCGCTGGGCCAGAAACACGTTGTTGAAGTCTGAGTGCGACACGGAGGAGACCGACCGGAGATTCGAACAAATGATAATGCTTCTCATCTTCGGGGCGGGTCAAGCCTGGATCTGTAAATATTTGTCCGCCAGACGCTCGCTAAAGATCGGACGCACACGCCCGAAGCTGCATGCCCACGCAGTGCATGGGCATGAGAGCAGGTGCTTGGCTGGACTGTCCTTTACTGCGCGTTATGCAGTGCCAGGCAGTTGTCGAGCATGCGATTGGAGAACGCCCATTCGTTGTCGTACCACGACAGTACCTTGAGCAGCTTGCCGCTGACCTTGGTGTGGTTGGCATCGAAGATCGACGACAGCGGGTTGTGGTTGAAGTCGTGGGAGACCAGCGGCAGCGTGTTGTAGCCGAGCACTTTGGAGTGCTGACTGGCTTCTTTCATCAGCGCGTTGACTTCATCGACGGTGGTTTCGCGCTTCAGGGTTACGGTCAGGTCGACCAGCGAAACGTTGATGACCGGTACACGCACAGCCATGCCGGTGAGTTTGCCTGCCAGTTCCGGCAGCACCAGACCTACCGCTTCGGCAGCGCCGGTCTTGCTCGGGATCATCGATTGCGTGGCCGAGCGGGCGCGGTACGGATCGGTGTGATAGACATCGATCAGGTTCTGGTCGTTGGTGTAGGCATGAATGGTGGTCATCAGGCCGTTTTCGATACCCAATTCGCGATGCAGCACTTGAGCGACCGGGGCCAGGCAGTTGGTGGTGCACGAGGCGCTGGAGATGATCTGGTGCGACTGGCGCAGCGTGTCGTGGTTGACACCATAGACGATGGTGGCATCGGCACCGCTGGCCGGCGCGGAGATAATCACCTTGCGGGCGCCGGCGGTGAGGTGCGCAGCAGCCTTATCGCGGCTGGTGAACAGACCGGTGCATTCGAACACCACGTCGATGTCCTGCGCTTTCCACGGCAGCTCGGCCGGATTGCGAATGGCACTGACCGAAATACGGTCACCATTGACGGTCAGGCTGTCCTTGTCACACTCGACCGTGCCGCTGAAAGGGCCGTGTACGGTGTCGAAGCGCAGCAGGTGTGCGTTCATTTCGCTGTCGCCAAGATCGTTGATGGCGACGACCTGCAGGTCCTGACGGTAGCCTTGGGTATACAGTGCGCGTAGGACGTTGCGGCCGATTCGGCCAAAACCGTTGATTGCGATACGAAGAGTCATACAGCCGTCCTTCTGAATTTGTTGTTGGAATTACAAGATTATTCTCATAGAAATAGAAAACAAGCCTTTTTAGTGGCAATATTTTGTTTTATCTACAACTACAAGCCTGAAAGGCACTCCCAGTTGATCGAGATCAGGGTTTTGCTCCCTGACAGTCACTGCTCGAAAACCGGAGCCGTCTTTACGGGTGACCTTAGACGTTAGCCTGGAGTTCATCACATGCATCCCCGCGTCCTTGAAGTAACCGAGCGTCTCATCGCCCGCAGTCGCGATACCCGTCAGCGCTACCTTCAATTGATTCGCGGCGCAGCGAGCGATGGCCCGATGCGCGGCAAGCTCCAATGCGCCAACTTTGCCCACGGCGTCGCTGCCTGCGGCCCGGAAGACAAGCAAAGCCTGCGTCTGATGAACGCCGCCAACGTGGCCATCGTCTCTTCCTACAACGAGATGCTCTCGGCGCATCAACCCTACGAACACTTCCCAAACCAGATCAAACAGGCTTTACGTGACATTGGTTCGGTCGGTCAGTTTGCCGGCGGTGTGCCGGCCATGTGCGATGGCGTGACCCAGGGCGAGCCTGGCATGGAGCTGGCCATTGCCAGCCGTGAAGTGATTGCCATGTCTACCGCGGTTGCCCTGTCGCACAACATGTTCGACGCCGCGATGATGCTGGGCATCTGCGACAAGATCGTGCCCGGCCTGATGATGGGCGCGTTGCGGTTCGGTCATCTGCCGACCATTTTCGTGCCCGGCGGGCCGATGGTTTCAGGCATCTCCAACAAGGAAAAAGCCGACGTACGGCAGCGGTATGCGGAAGGCAAGGCCACCCGTGAAGAGTTGCTCGACTCGGAAATGAAGTCGTATCACGGTCCGGGAACCTGCACCTTCTACGGCACCGCCAACACCAACCAGCTGGTGATGGAAGTGATGGGTATGCACCTTCCGGGTGCTTCGTTCGTCAATCCCTACACCCCCTTGCGTGATGCACTGACCGTCGAAGCGGCTCGCCAGGTGACGCGTCTGACCATGCAGAGCGGCAGCTTCATGCCGATCGGCGAGATCGTCGACGAGCGCTCGCTGGTCAATTCCATCGTTGCGCTGCACGCGACAGGCGGCTCGACCAACCACACCCTGCACATGCCGGCCATTGCCCAGGCCGCGGGCATTCAGCTGACCTGGCAGGACATGGCCGATCTGTCGGAAGTGGTACCGACCCTCAGTCACGTCTACCCCAACGGCAAAGCCGATATCAACCACTTCCAGGCGGCAGGCGGCATGTCGTTCCTGATTCGCGAGCTGCTGGCTGCCGGTCTGCTGCACGAAAACGTCAACACCGTGGCCGGTTATGGCCTCAGCCGCTACACCAAAGAGCCGTTCCTGGAAGACGGCAAACTGGTCTGGCGTGAAGGGCCGCTCGAAAGCCTCGATGAAAACATCCTGCGCCCGGTTGCCCGTCCGTTCTCGCCGGAAGGTGGTCTGCGGGTCATGGAAGGCAACCTGGGCCGTGGCGTGATGAAAGTGTCCGCCGTGGCTCCGGAACATCAGATCGTCGAAGCGCCGGCCAAGGTGTTCCAGGATCAGAAGGAACTGGCCGATGCCTTCACGGCGGGCGAGCTGGAGTGCGATTTCGTCGCCGTGATGCGTTTCCAGGGGCCGCGCTGCAATGGCATGCCCGAGCTGCACAAGATGACGCCGTTTCTGGGTGTCCTTCAGGATCGCGGGTTCAAGGTTGCGCTGGTCACCGATGGACGTATGTCGGGCGCCTCGGGCAAGATCCCGGCGGCGATTCATGTCTGCCCGGAGGCGTTCGATGGTGGCCCATTGGCTCTTGTGCGTGATGGCGATGTGATTCGTGTGGATGGTGTAAAAGGCACGTTACAAGTTCTGGTCGAAGCGTCAGAATTGGCCGCCAGAGAACCGGCCATCAACCAGATCGACAACAGTGTCGGCTGCGGTCGCGAGCTTTTTGGATTCATGCGCATGGCCTTCAGCTCCGCAGAGCAAGGCGCCAGCGCCTTTACCTCTAGTCTGGAGACGCTTAAGTGAAGTTGGCCCTGGTCGGTGATATAGGCGGTACCAATGCACGTTTTGCCATTTGGGAAGACGACACGCTGCATTCTGTCCGGGTGTTCCCGACCATTGACTACGCGGGCCCGGAGAAGGCCATTGAAGTCTATCTGCAGGACCTGGAGCTGCAGCGCGGCGATATCGGTCATGTATGCCTGGCGGTGGCCGGGCCGGTGGATGGCGATTTTTTCCAGTTCACCAATAGCCACTGGCAGTTGAGCCGCAAGGCCTTCTGCGCCGACCTGCAGGTCGATGAACTGCTGCTGATCAACGACTTCACCGCCATGGCGCTGGGCATGACCCGGCTCAAGGACGATGAATACCTGACGGTCTGCCATGGCGTCGGCAAGCCTGATCGGCCGCGCGTGGTGGTGGGGCCGGGGACCGGGCTGGGCGTCGGTACGCTGATCAAACTCGAAGGCAATCGCTGGATGGCGTTGCCGGGTGAGGGCGGTCATGCCGATCTGCCCATCGGCACCGCACGTGAGGCGCTGCTGTGGACGCGGCTGATGGCCGAGCACGAGCATGTCAGCGCCGAAGTCGTGCTCAGCGGTGCGGGCTTGCTGTTGCTGTATCAGGTCAGCTGCGCGCTGGACGACATCGAACCGGTGCTCAAATCACCTGCGGCGATCACCACGGCTGCCCTCTCGGGTGACCCAGTAGCGGCGGCGGTGCTGGAACAATTCTGCGTGTTTCTCGGCAGAGTGGTCGGCAACCATGTGCTGGCCCTGGGCAGCCTCGGCGGGGTTTATATCGTCGGTGGCGTGGTGCCGCGCTTCACTGAGTTCTTCATCAACAGCGGCTTCAAGCGCGCCATGGCCGAGAAGGGCGTCATGAGCGACTATTTCAACGGCCTGCCGGTGTGGCTGGTCACGGCTGAATATCCGGGCCTCATGGGTTCAGGCGTGGCTCTGCAACAGGCGTTTGCTGCGCAGATCTGAGTGATATGGCATAACAACAAGAATTCACAGCCAGACAAGGACGCTTCAACTTGAGCCCAGTCAGTAAATCGATCCTGTTGGTGGACGACGATCAGGAAATTCGCGAGTTGCTGGACACCTACCTGAGCCGCGCCGGTTTTCAGGTGCGCACAGTGGGCGACGGTGCGGATTTTCGTCGGGCGTTCAATGACGAGCCAAGCGATCTGCTGATCCTTGACGTCATGCTGCCCGATGAAGACGGTTTCAGTCTGTGTCGCTGGATCCGCCAGCACCCGCGTCAGCCGCATGTGCCGATCATCATGTTGACCGCCAGTTCGGACGAGGCCGACCGGGTCATCGGTCTGGAACTGGGGGCCGATGATTACCTAGGCAAGCCATTCAGCCCGCGCGAGCTTCAGGCCCGCATCAAGGCGCTGTTGCGACGTGCCCAGTTTGGTCAGGAGCGTCCGGGTGGCGATGTGATCCTGTTTGATGAGTGGCGACTGGACATGGTCAGCCACCGGCTGTTTCACAATGACGGCGAAGAGGTGATTCTGTCCGGCGCCGACTTTGCACTGCTCAAACTGTTTCTCGACAACCCGCAGCAGATCCTCGACCGCGACACCATCGGCAATGCCACGCGTGGACGTGAGTTGATGCCGCTGGAGCGCATCGTCGACATGGCGGTCAGTCGCCTGCGTCAGCGTCTGCGCGACACCGGCAAGTCACCGCGCCTGATCCGCACCATTCGCGGCAGTGGTTACCTGCTGGCCGCAAACGTCAACTCGCAAGCGGGCAACGGCTATTAAACCGACAGGGGCAGGCGCGAAGAGAAACGGCCTGCCGCTGCCGCGCTCGTTGTTGGGGCGCATGTTGCTGCTGACCTTGCTGGCGGTGCTCCTGGCTCAGGCGCTTTCCAGCGTGATCTGGCTGTCTCAATTGCGTGCCACGCAGATGGAAGGCCTGGTGACCAGTGCGCGCAGCCTGGCGTACTCGATGGCGGCCAGTGTCAGCTACTTTCGCTCATTGCCGCTGGCTTACCGGCCCATGGTGCTCGACCAGTTACGCAGTATGGGCGGCACACGGTTCGTGGTGTCACTCAACGATCATCCGCTGGACATGCAGATCATGCAGCCAACCCCTCGCAAGCAGGCGGTGCTGGACGTGGTGGGCGAGGTGCTGCGCCAGCGTCTGGGCAATGGGCCAGACATCACCGTCTGGTTCGCGCGGCCCGAAGAACTGCGCATCTTCAACAGCGGCCTCAAGCTCGACGAGCTGCCGCGTTCCTGGGCGCATTACGCGCTGACACTTGAGCCGGTGAACCCGCCGGTGCTGGTCACGCAAATCGAAATGGCGCCAGGCGAGTGGTTCTACATCGCCTCGCTGCTGCCCGAACCCTACACCTCGCTGGAGGAGCAGGAACTGCCTCTTCAGCAGGTCTCGTTCATTGTCCTGACCAGCGTATTTCTGCTGCTGTTCATCGGGTTGCTGGTGCACTGGCAGAGCCGTCCGCTGAAACGTCTGGCGCGCGCCGCACGGGACATGTCGCTGGGCGCGGACGTCGAGCCTGTGGTCGAGGGCGGCGGCAGCGAAGTCATCGAGGTCAGCCGGGCGTTCAATGCCATGCGCACGCGGATCAGTCGCTACCTGACCGAGCGGGGGCAGTTGTTCAGTGCCATTTCCCATGATTTGCGTACGCCCATCACCCGTTTGCGCTTGCGGGTCGAGCTGCTCGAGGATGAGCAACTGCAACGCAAATTCAGTCGCGACCTGGACGAACTGGAGCTGCTGGTCAAGGGCGCGCTGCAGTGCGTCAAGGACACCGATATTCATGAAAATATCGAGCCGGTGGACCTCAACGCGCTGCTTGAATGTCTGGTCGAGCCCTGGCTGCTTGCTGATGGCAATGGGCGGGTCACGCAGCAGGGGGAGGCACAGGCTGCCTATTCAGGCAAACCGCTGGCGCTCAAGCGCTGCATCGGCAACCTGATCGACAACGCACTCAAATACGGTGACCGCGCACACCTGAAAGTCGAGGATGATGCCCAGGCGTTCGTGCTGCATGTCGATGATGAAGGCCCTGGCGTTCCCGAGCAGCGTCTTGAGCACGTTTTCGAACCGCATTTCCGCCTGGCCGGCAGTCAGCAGCAGGGCTACGGCCTCGGACTGGGCATCGCCCGCAACATTGCCCACAGTCATGGCGGCGAAGTCAGTCTGCAAAACCTGCGTAACGGAGGGTTGCGGGTAACGCTGTACCTGCCGAGAACTGAGGAATGACTCGCTGGTTAGTGGCTTTTGGCTGGTAATTACACCGGGATTTGAATTGTCACCATCCTGTGACAATTACGCGTCCCTTCGTTACTGTTGCCGTGTCAGGCTTGGTTAGACTCCCACGAAGCGCAAGCACCAGACTTGCTCATGCATAACAACAAGAAAGGTCAATTCGATGAATTCCATGTCACGTCTCGCTGTTGTCATCTCTCTCGCTTCGTTGTTCCCGCTGAGCGCTAACGCCGCTGAATCCAAAGGCACTGTTGAAGTGGTGCACTGGTGGACATCGGGTGGCGAAAAGGCTGCGGTCGATGTCCTGAGGGCTCAGGTTGAAAAGGACGGCTTTGTCTGGAAGGACAGCCCGGTTGCCGGTGGCGGAGGCGCGTCAGCCATGACGGTGCTCAAAAGCCGATCGGTAGCAGGCAATCCGCCAGGCGTCGCCCAGATCAAGGGTCCGGATATTCAGGAGTGGGCCTCTACCGGCCTGCTCGATACCGATGTGCTGAAAGAGGTTGCCAAGTCCGAGAAGTGGGACTCCCTGCTCGACAAGAAAGTCTCCGACACCGTGAAGTACGACGGTGATTATGTAGCAGTGCCGGTGAACATTCACCGCGTCAACTGGCTGTGGATCAACCCTGAAGTCTTCAAGAAAGCCGGTATCGACAAGGCGCCTGCAACGCTCGAAGAGTTCTACGCGGCAGGCGACAAGCTGAAGAAAGCCGGGTTCATCCCGCTTGCTCACGGCGGTCAGCCTTGGCAGGACAGCACGGTCTTCGAAGCTGTCGTGCTCTCGGTCATGGGCGCTGACGGTTACAAGAAGGCTCTGGTCGACCTGGACAAGGACGCGCTGACCGGCGAAGGCATGGTCAAGTCGCTCACCGAACTCAAGAAAGTCGCGACTTACATGGATGCCGACGGCAAGGGCCAGGACTGGAACCTGGAAGCTGCCAAGGTCATCAATGGCAAGGCCGGCATGCAGATCATGGGTGACTGGGCCAAGAGTGAATGGACCGCAGCCAAGAAGGTCGCCGGCAAGGATTACCAGTGCGTAGCCTTCCCGGGCACCGACAAGGCGTTCACCTACAACATCGACTCGCTGGCCGTGTTCAAGCAGAAAGACAAGAACACCGCTGCCGCACAGCAGGATCTGGCCAAAGTCGCGATGGGTGAGGATTTCCAGAAAGTCTTCAGCATCAATAAAGGTTCGATCCCGGTTCGCCAGGACATGCTTGCCGACATGGACAAGTACGGTTTCGACTCCTGTGCGAAAGCCGCTGCCAAGGACTTCCTCGCCGATTCGAAGACCGGTGGTCTGCAGCCGAGCATGGCCCACAACATGGCAACTACGCTGGGTGTTCAAGGTGCCTTCTTTGATGTGATCACCAATTACATCAACGACCCGGCGGCCGACCCGGCAGCAACGGCCAAAAAGCTGGCTGCTGCGGTCAAATCTGCCCAGTAACTCGTTCTGAACCCCCATTAACCGCAGCTCGCAGTGTTGAAATCCCTGGTTGATTTCACCTGCGACTGCGGCCTGGATTCGATACACCGCATGGGATACTCCCGATGAGTTCTGTCGCTGCGAACAGCAAAGCCTCGCCAATGGATGCGCTGCAACGCTGGCTACCAAAACTGGTGCTGGCCCCCAGCATGTTCATCGTGCTGGTGGGTTTCTACGGCTATATCCTCTGGACATTCGCACTCTCGTTCACCAACTCGACGTTCCTGCCTTCCTATAAATGGGTCGGTCTGGCGCAATACGCGCGTCTCATGGACAACGATCGCTGGTGGGTGGCAAGCAAGAACCTTGCGATCTTTGGCGGGATGTTCATTGCAATCAGCCTGGTGATCGGGGTCCTGCTGGCCGTCCTGCTGGACCAGCGGATTCGTCGCGAGGGCATGATTCGCACTATCTACCTGTACCCGATGGCGCTGTCGATGATCGTCACCGGTACGGCGTGGAAGTGGTTGCTCAACCCTGGCCTGGGCCTGGACAAGATGCTGCGCGACTGGGGCTGGGAAGGTTTTCGCCTTGACTGGCTGATTGACCCGGATCGCGTCGTGTACTGCCTGGTTATCGCTGCTGTGTGGCAGTCTTCCGGCTTCGTCATGGCGTTGTTTCTGGCGGGACTGCGTGGCGTCGATCAGTCGATCATTCGCGCGGCGCAGATGGATGGCGCGAGTTTGCCGATGATCTACTGGCGCGTTGTGCTGCCAAGCCTGCGTCCGGTGTTCTTTAGTGCCGTGATGATTCTTGCGCATATTGCCATCAAGAGCTTCGATCTGGTGGCGGCGATGACTGCTGGTGGTCCTGGCTACTCCTCGGACCTGCCTGCCATGTTCATGTATTCCTTTACATTCAGCCGTGGCCAGATGGGCGTTGGCTCTGCCAGTGCGATTCTGATGCTCGGCGCGATCCTGGCGATTCTGGTGCCGTATCTGTATTCCGAGCTGAGGACTAAACGCCATGAGTAGTCATGTTGGCAAACCGGGCATCAGCTTCAGTCGTGTTCTGATTTACGCGGTGCTGATGCTGGCCTGTCTGATTTATCTGGTGCCGTTGGTGGTCATGCTGCTCACCAGTTTCAAGACCCCTGAGGATATAGGCACCGGGAACCTGCTGAGCTGGCCAAGCGTGGTCACGGCAATCGGCTGGATAAAAGCGTGGGATATCGTCGATGGTTATTTCTGGAACTCGGTCAAAATCACCGTTCCGGCTGTGATCATTTCCACGACAATTGGCGCGATCAATGGATACGTGCTGTCGATGTGGCGCTTCAAGGGCTCGCAGTTGTTCTTCGGTCTGTTGCTGTTCGGTTGCTTTCTGCCGTTTCAGACCGTGTTGCTACCTGCGTCTTACACCCTTGGCAAGATCGGCCTGGCCAGCACGACCACCGGGCTGGTGTTTGTTCATGTGGTCTACGGGCTGGCATTTACCACGCTATTCTTCCGTAATTACTACGTCAGCATTCCCGACGCGCTGGTCAAGGCTGCACGACTGGACGGTGCCGGTTTCTTCACCATCTTCGGGCGCATCATTCTGCCGATGTCCACGCCCATCGTGATGGTCTGTCTGATCTGGCAGTTCACCCAGATCTGGAACGATTTCCTGTTCGGCGTTGTGTTCTCCAGCGGCGAGTCTCAGCCGATCACCGTGGCCCTGAACAATCTGGTCAACACCAGCACAGGTGCCAAGGAATACAACGTTGACATGGCGGCGGCGATGATTGCCGGCCTGCCGACACTGCTGGTCTACGTACTGGCTGGCAAGTATTTCCTGCGTGGGCTCACGGCCGGCGCGGTCAAGGGGTAATCATGGCGACTCTCGAATTACGCAACGTCAACAAGACCTACGGCAGCAACCTGCCGGACACACTCAAGAACATCGACCTGTCGATCAAGGATGGCGAGTTCCTGATTCTGGTCGGTCCATCGGGCTGCGGTAAATCCACCCTGATGAACTGCATTGCCGGTCTGGAAGGCATCAGTGGCGGTGAGATTCTGATCGACGGCCAGGACGTCAGCGGCACCAGCCCCAAGGACCGCGACATTGCCATGGTCTTTCAGTCCTACGCCCTGTATCCGACCATGAGCGTGCGTGAAAACATCGCCTTCGGGTTGAAGATCCGCAAGATGCCGCAAGCCGACATCGACGCTGAAGTGGCTCGCGTTGCCAAGCTGTTGCAGATCGAGCACCTGCTCAATCGCAAGCCGGGTCAGATGTCCGGTGGCCAGCAGCAGCGTGTCGCGATGGGGCGTGCCCTGGCACGTCGACCGAAGATCTACCTGTTCGACGAGCCACTGTCCAACCTCGACGCCAAGTTGCGCGTCGAGATGCGTACCGAAATGAAGCTGATGCATCAGCGCCTCAAAACCACCACTGTCTATGTGACCCACGATCAGATCGAGGCCATGACGCTGGGTGACAAGGTGGCGGTGATGAAGGACGGTATCGTCCAGCAGTTCGGTACGCCCAAGCAGATCTACACCGATCCGGCCAACCTGTTCGTCGCCAGTTTCATCGGTTCGCCGCCGATGAACTTCATTCCGCTGCGCCTGCAACGCAAGGATGGCCAGTTGATCGCTGCGCTTGATAGCGGTCTGGCACGTTGCGAACTGCCGGTGGGCGTGTCCGATGCAGGCCTTGAAGATCGAGAAATCATTCTCGGTATTCGCCCTGAACAGATTATGCTGGCCGGCGCTGAATCGACCGGGCTGCCGACCATTCGCGCGGAGGTCCAGGTGACCGAGCCGACCGGTCCGGATACGCTGGTATTCGTCACGCTCAACCAGAGCAAGGTCTGCTGTCGCCTTGCCCCGGATGTCGCGCCCCAGGTGGGTGAGAGCCTTACCCTGCAGTTCGATCCTACCAGAGTGCTGATTTTCGATGCTCAGAGCGGTGAGCGTCTTGGCGTGCTGGGAGCGCGGCAGGCGGCCGAACGGGAAAACAATGTGTCACCGGTCGAGCCGCAAGTGATAAATTGATTCAGCAACGAGCATCGCTGGCTGGCCGTTGGCTGCCAAAACGCACGGCCGACCAGCGAACACAGGGCAGTGAATGAAGCAACACGTTTACCAAAGCTAATAACAATAAAACGAGGATTGATGGGATGAAGAAGATCAACAAAGGTAAATCGCTTTCCCGGCTCCAGTTGGTATGCAAGCTGTCGGCGTTGGGTGCGATGGGTCTGGCAGGCAGCGTTCACGCCGCCGAGCCATTTGCCGCAGATTCACCCTGGATGACGGGTGACTGGGGTGGCAAGCGCACCGAGTTGCTGGACAAGGGTTACGACTTCTCGCTGGAATACGTTTCCGAGATGGCCAGCAACCTCAAGGGCGGCTACAACGACGACACCACCGGTCGTTACAGCGACCAGTTCGCGCTGGGCATGAAAGTCGATTTGCAGAAGGTTCTCGGCTGGCAAGACGCAGAGTTCAAGCTGGCAATCACCGAACGTAGCGGTCGCAACATCTCCAATGACCGTATCGGCGATCCTCGCGCCGGTACACTCAGCTCCTCCCAGGAAGTCTGGGGCCGTGGTCAGACCTGGCGCCTGACCCAGATGTGGATCAAGCAGAAGTACTTCGACGGCGCGCTGGACGTCAAGGCCGGCCGTTTCGGTCCGGGCGAAGACTTCAACAGCTTCCCGTGCGACTTCCAGAACCTGTCGTTCTGCGGCTCGCAGGTCGGTAACTACGTA
This sequence comes from Pseudomonas syringae pv. coryli str. NCPPB 4273, assembly GCF_000972175.1. Taxonomy (NCBI): domain Bacteria; kingdom Pseudomonadati; phylum Pseudomonadota; class Gammaproteobacteria; order Pseudomonadales; family Pseudomonadaceae; genus Pseudomonas; species Pseudomonas syringae pv. coryli. Next base: position 89,287 of record NZ_AWQP01000040.1, read on the forward strand.
AGCACATGGTACAACTGGCCAATCAGCCAGTGGGCGTTGCGCATCAAGTACAACATCACGCCTGAAGTCTATGCACAGGTCGGTGTGTACGAGCAGAACCCGTCCAACCTTGAAACAGGCAACGGCTTCAAGCTCAGTGGCAGTGGCACCGAAGGCATGATTCTGCCGGTCGAACTGGTCTGGACGCCATCCTTCAACTCGTTGCCCGGTGAGTACCGCGTCGGTTACTACAAGAGCACGCCGAACGCCAATGACGTCTATGAAGACGTGAATGGTCAGCCGCAGGCTTTGACTGGGGCAGCGTTCAAGTCGCACAGCAGCAAGCATGGCTGGTGGGTCGTGGCTCAGCAACAACTCACCACTCATGATGGCGATGCGTCGCGTGGTCTCAGCATCTTTGCCAACGCCACCGTGCATGACAAGGCGACCAACTTCGTCGACAACTACCAGCAGATCGGTTTCACGTACAAAGGTCCGTTCAACTCGCGTCCGAAAGATGACATCGGTATCGGTATCGCCCGTATCCACGTCAACGACGATGTGCAGGATCGCGTGCGTCTGGCCAACCAGATCAGCGGTATCAATGACTACGACAACCCTGGCTACCTGCCGGTCCAGAGCACTGAGTACAACTCTGAAATCTACTACGGCTTCCATGTCACCAACTGGCTGACCGTGCGTCCCAACCTGCAGTACATCAAGCATCCTGGTGGCGTAGATCAGGTTGATGATGCGCTGGTAGCGGGCATCAAGATCCAGTCGAAGTTCTGATTATTGACTGACGCGTAACGCGATCAAGGGTCGTGTGTGCTTTGCGGGCAGCCTGGCTGCCCGTTTTTTTTGGCTTGATCCTTTTATTTTTCAGGGACGCGATTGGCGATGACCACTCACGACGCGCAACTGCCTGATCATCCATTGCAACGCTTCTTCCGATCCCGACGTGCCAGACCTACTTTCGAGTGGGAGCGCCATCAGCTGCGCGATGTACTGGTCATCGACCACCCGCAATGTCAGGCCGTGTTCAGTCGCCAGGGCGCGCAATTGCTGCATTTCCAGCCGCAGGGCCAGAAACCCTGGCTCTGGTGTGCCGCGCAGTGGCCACAGGTGGGCGCCATTCGTGGAGGCGTGCCGGTCTGTTGGCCGTGGTATGGCCGGCATCCCGGCGAGAGCGGCTGGCCGGCGCACGGCTGGGGGCGTTTGCTGGACTGGAAACTGATTGACAGCAGTGAGAGTGAGGAGGGCGTTAGTCTGCACTGGCGCCTGCAACTGTGGGACTGGCAGGTCGATCTGCATGCCGAACTGGGGCAGGGCATGGAACTGCGTCTGAGCACGCGTCACGAGGACAGCGAACCGTGTCACTTCAGCCATGCGCTGCACGCGTATTGGCGGATCGGCGATGTGTCTGAAGTCGCACTGGAGGGACTCGACGGCGCACAGGGTTATGACGAACTCAGCCGACAGGCGTGTCAGCAACAAGGCGAACTGCGCGTGGCAGGCGCCTGCCAGCGCGTATTCGAACACGCCGGCGCCGTACAGCTCCAGGACCCGATCTGGCAGCGCAGGCTCAACATCGACACCGGCGACAGCACCAACACCGTCGTCTGGCACCCCGGCAGCAGACCGCTCCTCGGCGTATGCGGCAGCGAGACCGCAGGCTTCGTCCGCGTCGAAGCCGCCTCAGGCTCCGGCGACACCTTCAGCCTGCGGCCCGGAGAACAGGTGCAGCTCAAACTGCAAGCCAGCCTGGCAGGGTGAGTTGCAGATGACGCAGAGCGTCTGCACGCTAGTCAAACCCCGATGGCACAGACGACG
>NZ_AWQP01000041.1:0-19771 GCF_000972175.1 Pseudomonas syringae pv. coryli str. NCPPB 4273
GGCTAGCCGCACCGGGCCATGGATGGCGCGTTGCGGCGACCCCCGGATCAGTGACAGGGCGAAGGAACCCGACGAAGTCGGGCCGGAAACGGAGCGAAGGACTTTGCTCACTTTGGTCCCTCAAAGTGAGTCGCCGAGGGGCGAAAAGGTGACCTGAGCCGAACATCAATCCACCTGACATCACAGAACCGCTGTGTGACGCAGAGCGTCACGAACTGCATTCCCACGCGGAGCGTGGGAACGATAGTCAACCGTCCAACCTTTTGGGGTCAGTTCAGAGCATCGGGGCGATTATCAGTTAATAACCCTGGCCGCGATCCACCTGTCCTTGCATCGCTTCACCGCGTTCAAAGCGGCGAATGTTATCGAGCAGGCCAGGAAATGCGCTTTCCGGCTGGGTCATGGCCGCCACATGCGGGGTCAGCAGGATCTTCGGGTGTGCCCAGAACGGATGGTCGGCTGCTGCCGGTTCCTGCTGCAGCACATCCAGCACCGCAGCGCTGAGTTGACCGCTGTCCAGCGCGTCCAGCAAGTCCGCTTCCAGCAGATGCCCGCCACGGCCCATATTGATCAGCGCGGCCCCCTTGGGCAATTGTTCGAAAAGCCGGCGATTGAGGATGCCTTCGGTCTGGCCGGTCAGCGGCAGGACACACAGCAAAATGTCGCACTGCCCTAGAAATGCGTCCAGTTGCTCTTCCCCGGCATAGCACTGCACAGCGTCGATTCGATGCGCGCTGCGCGCCCAGCCCGACAGTTGGAAACCGAAGGGTTTGAGGCTCGACAGAATATGCTGCGCCTGCAAGCCCAGCCCCATCACGCCGACTCGCCGTTGGTTCGCCGGTATCAGCGGTTGGGCTTTCCAGACGCCTTCAACCTGCTGCTGCCGATAACGCAGCATTTCCCGGTGCAGGCTCAGCACGGCAAAGGTTGCGTACTCACACATCCCGTGGCTGATGCCAGGGTCCAGCAGACGCACCACCGGCAGCGATTTCGGAATACGGCTCAGGTCCAGCTGGTCCACACCTGCCGACAGGGCAAACAGCACTTTCAGGTTGGGCAGCAGTTCCTGCAGATCATCGGGCGCCAGCCAGGCGCCCAGATAGTGGATGTCGGCCGGGTCGCCGATGTCTGGCCATACGCGCCATTCAATGTCCGGCGCGTGCTCGGCAAACAGGACGCGCCAGCGTTCGGCACGTGCGGGATCGGCTTTGTAGAGCAGGGCGGGCATGGGCGTTTCCTGAGCATGAAAGATGAGCCTCATCATGCCGTAAAAGCAAAGCACGATCTGTCGAAACGCCTGCTTCCAGGCCTCTCCAATGTCCGAAAAGCGCCGCTGCCCGGCAGATTGCATGGTGATGTGCGGGCATGAAGGAATCTGCCGTTTGCGAGGCGAAAAACAGTCGATATGGACATCTGAGGGTGCAAGTTCGGCGTAGATCATTTCGCTGAACGCTTAACCTGAACAGCATCGCAGCCACCCCCGCCGGCTGCCTGGCCCATGATAGGTAAAACCATGAACAGCAAAGTCGACGACACCCCTCATCTGATCCGCCAGCGCGACCAGTTTGTGCCGCGTGGCATTGTCACGGCCCACCCGCTGGTCATCGACCGCGCCCAGGGTTCTGAATTGTGGGACGTCGATGGCAAACGCTATCTGGATTTCGTCGGCGGTATCGGCGTGTTGAACATCGGCCACAACCACCCGAACGTGGTCGCGGCGATTCAGGCGCAGCTGACCAAAGTCACCCACGCCTGCTTTCAGGTGGCCTCCTACCAGCCCTATATCGACTTGGCCAAACGCCTGAGCCTGTTGATCGCAGGCCAGAGCGGCATCGATCATAAGGCAGTGCTTTTCACCTCCGGCGCCGAAGCCGTGGAAAACGCAGTGAAAATCGCCCGCGCCCACACCAACCGCCCGGCGATCATCTCGTTCCGCGGCGGCTTTCATGGCCGTACGCTGCTCGGCACCACGCTGACCGGCATGAGCCAGCCGTACAAACAGAATTTCGGCCCGATGGCGCCTGAGGTATTCCACACCCCGTACCCGAACGAGTATCGCGGCGTGACCAGCGACGTGGCGCTGGCGGCGTTGCACGAGCTGTTGGCCACTCAGGTCGCACCGGAGCGTGTGGCGGCGATTCTAATCGAGCCGATGCAGGGCGACGGGGGCTTCCTGACTGCGCCGGTCGAGTTCATGAAGGCCTTGCGTGCGCTGACCGAACAACACGGCATCGTGCTGATTGCCGATGAAATCCAGTCCGGTTTCGGGCGTACCGGCAAGTGGTTCGGCTTCGAGCATTCGGGTATCCAGCCGGATCTGGTGACCGTGGCCAAGAGCCTCGCGGGCGGCATGCCGCTGTCGGGCGTGGTCGGGCGTGCCGAGATCATGGATGCACCGCTTCCGGGCGGCCTGGGCGGCACCTACGGCGGTAATGCGCTGTCCTGCGCCGCGGCACTGGCAGTGATCGACACCTACGAGCAGGAAAACCTGCTGGCGCGTGGCGATCAGTTGGGCGAACGCCTGCGTGCCGGTCTGCTCGCGCTCAAAGAGCGTTACAGCTGCATCGGCGACGTGCGCGGCACCGGTTTCATGCTCGCCATGGAGATGGTCAAGAATGACGCGGCACGCAGCCCGGACGCCGACCTCAACCAGAAGATCATCGACCAGGCGCGCCTCGGTGGCCTGCTGGTGATCAAGTGCGGCGTGTACCGCAACGTCCTGCGCTTCCTGGCCCCACTGGTGACCACCGAGCAGCAGATCGATGAAGCGCTGGGCATTCTTGACGCTGCCTTGGCACGAGTATTGAAGTCCAGCTGAGCGCAAGCGTGGTCGCGACTGTCGTCAGACGCTGCGATCACCCGCGCTGGGAATCATTGTTGAATGGAGACGTTGCCTGCCATGGGGCTTATTGATTACCGCGCACTGCTGATCGATTGTGATGAAGTGCTGGTGGACCGTGATTCCGGTGTCTGGACGGCGTTGCAGCCGTTGCTGGACAACGGTCTGAACACACCCGGCAAAGACCAGGTACTCACTGAATTCCATGATGTCATCCGCACGTTGTACCCGCGCTTTGACGAATTGGGTTTCAGCGGGTTGCTGTGCTTTGCGCATCGCCAGCTGGCCGAACGACTGGGGATCAAGGCGAGTTGGGAGGAAGGCATGAGCTTCGCCCGCTCGGTGCCGAACTGGACGCTGTTCGAGGATGCGCCCGGCGCGATGCTCTACCTGCGCAAGTTCTATCGATTGCTGGTGTACGCCGACCGCGACCTGCAGGATCGCGGCCTGCTGTGCGAGCGACTGGGGCTTGAGCCCGACAGCCTGCTGTCATTGACCACTCACCCGCTGGACGACACGGGCTGGCTTGCCGATATGGATCTGGAGCCGCGTGAGACCCTGATAGTGTCACGCCCACCGGCCTCGGCGTTGGCGAGCGGTGGGTTGTGCCTGATCCGGCGTGGTCGGGAACAGCACAGCAAGCCCTGCACGGCGGATATCTGCATCAACAGCATGGCTGATCTGGTCGCTCAGCATCAGCTGTCTTTACGGCGCTGATTTTGCTAGAAGGTAGGCACCGTGAATGGCAATACATGAGGTAGGTAATGGAAGGCTTGGTCAAACTGGATCGGATTGATATCAATATTTTGGTAGAACTCCAGAAAGACGGGCGCATGACCAACGTCAGCCTGGCCGATGCCGTCGGACTTTCCGCGAGCCCTTGCCTGCAACGCGTCAAACGCCTGGAGTCGGCAGGTTACATTTCCAGCTACAAAGCGCACCTTAATCTGGCCAAGATCACCGAATCGGTCACCGTGTTCACGGAAATCTCCCTCAGCGACCACAAGCGCGAAGACTTCGCCAAATTCGAAGCCAACATCCGTCACGTCGACGAAGTGCTGGAATGCCACCTGATCAGCGGCGGCTACGATTACCTGGTGCGCTTCATGACCCGCAGCATTCAGCATTACCAGGAAGTGATCGAAGAGCTGCTGGACAAGAACATCGGCATCTCCAAGTACTTCAGCTACATCGTCATCAAATCCCCGGTCATGAAAGACGGCGTACCGCTGCGCAAACTGTTGCGCCATTGAAACACTAGTCACGAGAGGACGCGGAGCGTCCAGAACGGCATACCCACGCGGAGCATGGGCACGATAGCGTTCGCACGGTGTGTATAGCGCTGAGCCACGATAGCGTTCGCCCGGACACCTCACGCGCCACCCGTTCCGCGATCTACCTGACGACTATCGTTCCTCACGCTCCAGCGTGGGAATGCCTTGCGTGACGCTCCGCGTCACAGATCTGCGCCACACCACACAATCAGGAGAGGACGCGGAGCGTCCGGAACGGCATACCCACGCGGAGCATGGGCACGATAGCGTTCGCACGGTGTGTATAGCGCTGAGCCACGATAGCGTTCGCCCGGACACATCGTGCGCCAGCCGTTCCGCGATCTACCTGCCGACTATCGTTCCTCACGCTCCAGCGTGGGAATGCCTTGCGTGACGCTCCGCGTCACAGATCTGCGCTGCACGCATACGCAGCCGTGAATACCAGGCAAAGAATATGTATGTCTGAATCTCTGGCATAGGGCTACTATCCGGACGGCACTTTGGCCGGGCTTTTGCTCGTGCAGATTTGAAAAACCGGCAGGAGCCCCTGTCGCCATGGATTTCAAAAGGATGTGTTCGATGCCCGTAGCCCCTCGTTTCCTTGACCATTACCGCAAGGCCGACCGGATCATGCTGGGTCTGATCTGGCTGTTGTTCATCTACGCGCTCGGGTTGGCGTTCTGGTTCGACACCTTCACCCAGGCAGTCGTCGTCGGTGGCGGCACCGCGGTGGTGCTGACCGGGCTGTATCGGGCCATCGGCGGCACCCGATTGATGCGTTGCTGTTTCGGCGTCGGGCTGATGGTCATGACCGCGCTGCACATCAATCAGGCCCACGGGCAGGTCGAGATACATTTCGGCATCTTCGTCCTACTGGCGGTGCTGACCTTCTACCGCGACTGGCTGCCGATTCTGGTCGCTGCCGTCACCATCGCCATTCACCATGTCGGTTTCCATGCCCTGCAGCATTCCGGCTTCCCGGTGTACGTCATGCACCACGGCTTCGGCTGGAGCATGGTGCTTGTGCATGCGGTGTATGTGGTCGTTGAAAGCGCGATTCTGGTCTACCTCGCGGTACAGAACCAAGCCGAGGCGGTCGAGAATCAGGACATGCTGGACCGGATGCTGGCCACCACCAACCAGTTCTCCACCGATAGCCAGTCCAGCCAGCAGTCGGGCAAACATGTCTCGCTGGCGCAGCGTTTCGAGCAGTTTCTGGCGCAGATCACCGGCCTGGTCGACGGCGTGGTGCGTGACACTCGCGGGCTTGGCGAACTGGGTCATGACCTCGCCAAGGCCAGCAGTACGCTGGAAACCGGTGCGCAGCATCAGCTCAGTGAAATCGCGCGCATGACCGGCGCGATGCAGCGCATGGGCGATGCCATGAACGATATCTCCAGCCACGTCGCGCAAGCCGTGCAGCGGGCCGGTGACGCCAGCGATCAGGTCGCTCACGGACGCGACAGTGTCGACCGCGCGCAGAGCGAAATCACCCAGCTTGCCGCACGCATCACGACCACCGATGAAACCGTACAAGCCCTGGCCAACCAGTCAGAACAGATCGGCAAGGTGCTGGACGTGATCGGCAGCATTGCCGAGCAGACCAACCTGCTGGCCCTCAACGCCGCAATCGAAGCCGCCCGCGCCGGTGAGCAGGGCCGAGGCTTTGCGGTGGTGGCCGATGAGGTGCGCAACCTGGCGCAGCGCACAGCGTCGTCGACCAAGGAGATCCAGACCATCATCGAAGACCTGCAAAAAGGCAGTCGTCAGGCCGCTACGGCCATGAACGACAGCCTGCAGGGCGTCGGGCGTTGTGTCGAGGACAGCCAGCGCGCTTCGCAATCCCTGCGCGAAGTCGGCGAAGGGATCGGCCATATCACCCGGCTCAACGGCTTGATTGCCACGACGACCGAACAGCAGTCCGCCGTCAGCCGGGAAATGGCCGACCAGTTGCGCTCGGTGCAGACCATCGCCGAACATACCGCCGCCAATATCGGTGTGCTGGCGACCAGCAGCCAGAGCCTGTCGCCACTGGCTATCCGCCTGGAAGCGCTGGGCCAGAGCTTTCACGCGTAGTTTTCGCGCTCAGGCGAACACCAGCCCCGACGAACGCAGCAGTTCCTGAGTGTAGGCCTGCTGCGGTGCAGCGAAGATCTCGCGGGACGGGCCCTGCTCGACGACCTTGCCGTCCTTGATCACGATCAGGTCATGGGCCAGGGCGTGAACCACCGCCAGGTCATGGCTGATGAACAGGTACGTCAGGCCGTGCCGGATTTGCAGGTCGCGCAGCAGGGCGACGATCTGCTTTTGCACGGTCCGGTCGAGCGCCGAGGTCGGTTCGTCGAGCAGGATCAGATCCGGTTCAAGCACCAGCGCCCGTGCGATGGAAATACGCTGACGCTGACCGCCGGAAAACTCGTGCGGGTAACGATGCCGGGTGGCCGGGTCCAGGCCGACTTCCTGCAACACGCGGATCACCGTCTGTTCACGCTCTTTCGGCGTACCGATGTTGTGCGTCACCAGGCCCTCGGCAATGATCTGTTCCACGGTCATGCGCGGGCTGAGACTGCCGAACGGGTCCTGAAACACCACCTGCAGCTGGCGGCGCAACGGGCGCATCAGGTGCTGGCTGTGCAGGCTCAGTTCCTTGGTGCCGAAGCGGATGCTGCCCTCTGAATCGACCAGGCGCAAAATCGCCTGGCCCAGCGTCGATTTACCCGAACCCGACTCGCCGACAATGCCCAGCGTCTTGCCCTTGAGCAGCTCGAAACTCACCCCGTCCACTGCCTTCACATACTGCGGTTCACGCTTGAACCAGGCCTTGCCCAGCGGGAACCAGACCTTCAAGTCCTGCACCGACAACAGCGTGTTGCTGTGCGTGGACGGCACCGGTTCGCCATCCGGCTCGGCATTGATCAGCAGACGGCTGTAAGGGTGCTGCGGGCTGTCGAACAGGGTCTGGCAATCGGCCTGCTCGACGATCTCGCCCTCACGCATCACGCAGACCCGCTGGGCGATGCGCCGCACCAGATTGAGGTCGTGGCTGATCAGCAGCAGCGATATGTTCAGCCGCTGTTGCAGGGACTTGAGCAACTCCAGAATCTTCACCTGCACGGTCACGTCCAGCGCGGTGGTCGGCTCGTCGGCGATCAGCAGATCCGGCTCGTTGGCCAGCGCCATGGCAATCGTGATGCGCTGCCGTTGCCCGCCCGACAGTTGATGCGGATACGCCTTGAGACGTGACAGCGGATCACGAATGCCGACCAGTTCCAGCAGCTCCAGAGTACGGCTCAGCGCGGCCTTGCCCTTCAGGCCCTTGTGGGTCACGAGGATTTCGCCGATCTGTTTTTCGACCGTGTGCAGCGGGTTCAGCGAACTCATGGGCTCCTGAAAAATCATCGCCACGCGGTTGCCGCGCAGGCTGCGCAACTGCTTGTCGCTGGCGCTGACCAGGTCCAGCCCGTCGTAACGAATCGAGCCCTGGGTGCTGACGGTTTTCGCCGGCAGCAGACGCAGAATCGAATGCGCCGTGACCGACTTGCCCGAGCCGGATTCGCCCACCAGCGCCAGGCACTCGCCACGGCGGATGTCGAGGCTGACGCCATGCACCACTTCGCGGCCGTTGAAGGCGACCCGCAGGTCGCGAATTTCAATCAGGTTGTCGTGCATGTCAGCTCCGAGGATCGAACGCGTCGCGGCAGGCTTCGCCGATGAACACCAGCAGAGAAAGGATCAGGGCCAGCACCACGAACGCCGTCAGCCCCAGCCAGGGCGCTTGCAGATTACGCTTGGCCTCGCCGATCAGCTCGCCCAGCGACGCACTGCCCGCCGGCATGCCAAAGCCGAGAAAATCCAGCGCAGTGAGGGTGGCGATGGCGCCGGTGATGATGAACGGCAGGTAGGTCAGGGTGCTGGTCATCGCGTTGGGCAGGATGTGTCGCCACATCAGCGCAGCGTCGGTCAGACCCAATGCGCGGGCAGCTTTGACGTACTCCAGATTGCGCCCACGCAGGAACTCGGCACGCACCACGTCCACCAGCGACAGCCAGGAGAACAGCGCCATGATCCCCAGCAGCCACCAGAAACTGGGCGACACAAAGCCGGACAGAATGATCAGCAGGTACAGCACCGGCAGCCCCGACCAGATCTCCTGAATGCGCTGGCCGATCAGGTCGGTCATGCCGCCGTAGTAACCCTGAATCGCCCCGGCACACACGCCGATCACCGTGCTGATCGCGGTCAGCAGCAGCGCGAACAGAATGGATATCCGCGCGCCGAACAGCACACGTGCCAACACATCGCGAGCCTGTTCGTCCGTGCCCAGCCAGTTGATCGCATCAGGCGGGCTGGGGGACGGCGCGTCCAGGTCATAATTGATGGTGTCGTAGCTGAACGGGATCGGCGCGAACAGCATCCAGCCGTTTTTCGCCGCGATCAGCTTGCGCACGTAGTCGCTGGCATAGTCCGGTTCGAAAGGCAGCTCGCCGCCGAAATCGGTTTCCATGTAGGTGTGCAACACCGGGTAATAAAGGTGCCCGTCGTAGCGGATCAGCAGCGGCTTGTCGTTGGCGATCAGTTCGCCGCACAGGCACACCAGCAGCAGGCCGATGAAGATCCACAGCGACCACCAACCGCGACGGTTGGCCTTGAACAGGTCGAAACGGCGCCGGGTCTGGGGAGAGAACTCGAACATCAGGCGCTCCTCGCGGAAAAGTCGATGCGTGGGTCGACCAGCGTGTAACACAGGTCACCGATCAGCTTGATCAGCAGGCCGAACAGCGTGAACAGAAACAGCGTGCCGAACACGATGGGGTAGTCGCGCGAGACGGCTGCTTCGTAACTCATGCGCCCCAAACCATCGAGGCCAAAGATGGTTTCGATCAGCAGCGAGCCGGCGAAGAACACCTCGATCAAGGCCTGCGGAATACCGGCGATCACCAGCAACATGGCGTTGCGAAACACATGGCCGTACAGCACGCGGTGCTCGGTCAGGCCCTTGGCGCGCGCCGTGACCACGTACTGGCGGCTGATCTCGTTGAGAAAGCTGTTCTTGGTGAGGATGGTCAGCGTGGCGAACCCGCCGATCACCAGCGAACTGACCGGCAGCACCAGGTGCCACAGATAGTCCTTCACCTTGCCCCAGGCGCTCAGGCTGTCGAAGTTGTCCGAGAACAGCCCCTGCGCCGGAAACCAGCTCAGGTAACTGCCCCCGGCGAACACCACGATCAGCAGAATGGCGAACAGAAACGCGGGCGTGGCGTAACCGATGATCACCAGCGTGCTGCTCCAGACATCGAACGCGCTGCCATGCCGCACCGCCTTGCGAATGCCTAGCGGGATGGAAATCAGGTACGTGATCAGCGTCGCCCAGAGCCCGAGGGACAGCGACACCGGGAGCTTTTGCGCGATCAGTTCGGTGACCGGCGCGCCACGGAAGAAGCTGGTGCCGAAGTCCAGTTGCGCGTAGTTCTTGAGCATCAGCCACAGCCGCTCGTGCATCGGTTTGTCGAAACCGTAGTGTTGCTTGATCTGCTCGATCAGCGCCGGGTCCAGCCCGCGGGTGCTGCGGCTGGCGGTGCCGGAGGCAGCCACTTCGCCCCCGCCGCCGCCCACACCGTTGGGGCTGAAGCCCTGAATGCGCGCGATGGCCTGCTCGACCGGTCCGCCGGGAGCGGCCTGCACGATCAGGAAATTCACAATCAGAATGGCCAGCAGCGTGGGAATGATCAGCAGCAGGCGTCGAATCACATAAGCCAGCATCTCAGTACTCCTTGGCGGCGGCAGGTTTGCCGGTCAGCGCAGTGGCCTGAGCATTGGTCAGCGGCGTCGGGCTGATCTGCCACCAGGTTTCCAGGCCAACGTCATAGATCGGTGCCACGTCCGGCATGCCGAACCGGTTGGCGAACACCAGCGGCGTGCCCTTGGAGTAGTAGTTGGGAATCATGTAGTAACCCCACTGCAGGACCCGATCCAGCGCCCGCGCGTAGAGCACCATGTCGTTGCGCGTATTGGCGCTGACCAGCCCGTCGATCAGCGTGTCTACCGCAGGGTTGCGCAGCACCATGGCGTTGGAGCTGCCCACTTCGGTGGCGCTTTGCGAGCCGTACAGGTTGTACAGCTCACGGCCCGGGGAGATGATCGGATTGCCGTTTTTCGGCAGGCTGACCACGATCATGTCGTAGTCCCGCGCATTGAGCCGGTTGATGTACTGCGCCGAATCGATGCGCAGGAAATCCAGGGTGATGCCGATCTGCGCCAGGGTGCGCTTGAAGGGCAGAATCAGCCGGTCGAAGCCGCCCTGACCATCGAGAAAACTGAACACCATCGGCTCGCCCGCCGCGTTGACCAGCTTATTGTCCTTCGGATGCCAGCCGGCTTCGGCCAGCAGCTTGAGGGCCTGCAACTGCTTGTCACGGATGTAACCGCTGCCGTCGGTTTTCGGTGGCTGATAGACCTTGCTGAACACCTCGTCCGGCACCTGCCCGCGCAAGGGCTCGAGAATTTTCAGCTCGGCCGGGGTCGGCAGCTCGGTGGCGGCCATGTCACTTTTCGGGAAATAGCTTTGTTCGCGCACGTAAAAATTGCGCATGACCCGGCGATTGATCCAGTCGAAATCCCACAGCAATGACAGCGCCTCGCGCACGCGGCGGTCCTTGAACATGGGCTTGTCCAGATTGAAAACAAAGCCCTGCGCGGCGACCGGACGTTGCGGTGCGAGGATGCGCTTTTGCAGGCGCCCGTCGTCAATCGCCGGGCCGCTGTAGCCGACCACGAAGCCTGAAGAGGAGAACTCGCGGTTGTAGTCGAACGTCCCGGCCTGCAGCAGCTGGCGGGCGATCTCGGTGTCGCCGTAGTAGTTCACGGTGAGCGTGTCGAAGTTGTACAGGCCACGGCTGACCGGCAGGTCCTTGCCCCACCAGTCCTTGACCCGTTCGAAGGTGACGCTGCGTCCGGCGTCGACCCTGGCGACCCGGTACGGCCCGTTGCCCAGCGGTGGCTCGAAACCGCCGCCGTTGGCGAAGTCGCGGGTCTTCCACCAGTGTTCGGGGAGGATGTGCAGGCTGGCAATGTCCAGCGCCAGCATGCGGTTGAGGTTGTTCTTGAAGTCGAAGCGAATCTGCAGCGGGCCTTCGATGGTCACCTCTTTGACGTCGGCGAACATCGGTCGATAGCTGAAGCTGCCCTTGGTGGTCATCAGCTCGAAGGTGTAGCGCACGTCTTCGGCGGTGACGGGCTTGCCGTCCTCGAAACGCGCCTTGGGGTTGAGGAAAAAACGAATCCACAGACCGTCGGGGTCCATCTCCATCTTTTCCGCGATCAGGCCATACACCGTGTACGGCTCATCCAGCGAGCGATAGGCCAGTGGCGAGTACACCCAGCTGTCGACCTCGCGCACATTGATGCCCTGATCGACATAGGGATTGAGGTAATTGAACTGGCCGATTTCTTCCGCCGACCGGGTCAGCGAACCACCCTTGGGGGCGTTCGGGTTGACGTAATCGAAGTGCTGGAAGCCGGCCGGGTATTTCGGCGCCTCGCCATAGACGGTCAAGGCGTGGGTCGGCGTCGCCAGCACAGTCTGCCAGCCACTGCACAGCGCAACACCCAGAAGCAGGCGCTGCAGAAAACGGTTAAGACGCGACATGGTAGGGCTTTCCTCGTGCGCACTGAATGACGGAACACTGCGAAAAAGCCCCCGGCCGGGGAAGGCGGATGAAACCTGGGCCGGAGGGGGCGAGCTCGCAATCTGACCTGGCCCACGGAGCGTGTATGGGCCACGTCGTCACACTCAGAAGTGGTAAGTCGCGCGGGCGAACAGGGTGCGGCCCAGCGGGTCGGCGTAACGAGGGTCGTAGCCGGACTGGAAGTTGTAGGCCTGGTTGGAGAACGGCGGGTTGCGGTCGAACATATTGCGCACACCGGCGTCGATATCCAGCACCTTGTCGAAGGTATGACCCACCGACATGTCCCACAGCGCATACGACGCGACCCGCGCATTTGTGGTGCGGTCGTAATCGTTGTAGCCGCTGGTGAAGCGGTTGGTGATGGAGGCGCGGGTATCGCCCAGTGACCAGGTACCGGTCAGGACGTGTTTCCAGCGCGAAATCACGCCGTCGCCCTGAAAGTCGCCGACCTTGTCGGTGTACGGGCCGTCGATGATGTTCTGGAAGTCATAACGGGTGACGTAGGTGCCGGTCATGCCCAGACCGAACTGACCGTAAGGCGTGTTCGGGAAGCGATAGTCGAGGGTTACGTCGACACCGCTGGTCTTGACGATGCCCAGGTTGGCGTTGCCGGTGACGATGTTGGCGATTGAACCATCGGCAGCGCGCACGTAGCGGTCGGCGTAGGTGTTGGGGTCATCGAACACGGTCGACTCGGGGAACGCCTGGATCTGGTTGGAAATGTGAATCCACCAGAAATCCAGGCCCATCGACAGATCGTTGACCGGCTGATAGACGAAGCCCAGGGTCATGTTGCGGGCTTTTTCCGGGGCCAGTTCGGTGTTGCCTCCGCCATTGTTGAGGAACTGCTGCTGGCAATCACGACCGGCGTTACCACCAGGCTGGACGACACCACCGGCACATAGCACCGGGTCGTTGTAATAGCCTTGGGTAAAAGTCGTGCTACGCGGGGCATACAGTTCGTACAGCGAAGGTGCGCGAAAGCCTTCGCTGTAGGCACCACGGACCACCAGTTGCTTGAACGGCTGGTAGCGGAACGAGTATTTCGGGTTGGTGGTGCTGCCGAAGTCGCTGTATTTGTCGTGACGAACGGCGGCGGTCAGTTCAAGGCTGTCCAGCACGGGGACATTCAGTTCGGCGTATTCCGCCTTGACGCTCCTGTCACCTTCGACGCTGCCTGCGGCATCTGCGCCCAGGCTGCTGACGTCGTTGACGAATGCTTCGTACTCCTGATGCATTTTCTCTTTTCGGTATTCGCCACCTAGCGCAATGCCGGCAGGGCCTGCACCGAACCAGTCACCGATTTCCCGGCTGATGCGCGCGTCCAGCCCGGCCACCCGGCCCACGGCGCTTGAGTACTGGCCATGGTATTGACTGGCGTCAATCAGCGCCTGACCTGCAGCGGTCTGCGGACCAAACGGATTGAGGGTGCCGTTGGCGAGGCCATTGAGCATTGCAGCATCGCTGATGTAACCATCGGTGAGTGATGACAACACTTTGTTCTGGTTGTAAGAAGCGCCAACGTTGTAGTCCCAGCCACCCACCAGACCGTCGAAGTTCAGCAGAAAACGCTGGCTGGTGTTTTGGTCGCTCGATCCGCGTGGGCCTGCTGCCGTTTCTCGCCAGGCGGTGCTGACCGGTTGCGTCGGGTCGAGGGTGAAATCGGTAGGGGCCGGAGTGATGCCGTTGCCGGGATAGAAGGGTGACGACGAGTCCAGTGACAGCCCGGTGAGAGGCGCTGGCCCGATATCGGTGTGGTTGTTGTTGCGGGCCCAGAAGTATTCGAGGCTGACGTTGTGATCGTCGGCCAGCTTGCCGGTAGCCCTGCCGAAAAAAGAGGTCTTTTCGGTTTGCGGGATCAGGTCGATGTACTCGCGAGTACTGAATCGGCAGATGCCGTTGCTGGCTATCAGGCTGGGGCCGCTGCAGTTTCTGCCCAGCGGGTTGGCGGAGTTGTCGCCCTGAAAATAATTGCCGGGATATGCCGTCCCGGAGGTCTGGTTGAGACCGCGTCCCGGTACGTAATCCTTGGCAAACGAACGATCATTGGCGTCCAGATTCTGCTGCTTGTTGTAGTTGAAGACGCCCATCACGTTAAAGCGGTCTTCTTCCAGATCACCGAAGCCCCAGCTGGCACTCATGTCCTTGGTCGCACCGCCGCCACTGGCGGTCGGCGTCTCGCCGCCGAGGGTCAGGCTGCCGTCGGTCAGGGACTTTTTGGTGATGAAGTTGATCACGCCACCGATGGCGTCGGTGCCGTACAGCGCCGAGGCACCGTCACGCAGCACTTCCACGCGGTCGATCGCAGCGAACGGGATCATGTTCAGGTCAATGGCGCTGCCGTTGGGCGTACCCACACCGGACAACGCATTGTTGGCCAGACGTCGGCCATTGAGCAGCACCAGCGTCTTGTTCGCACCGATGCCGCGCATGTCGGCGAAGGAGGCGCCTCCTGTTCCGGCTCCGACCGAGCCTGCGCTGTTGTTGATCGACTGGCTGCCGGTGATGCGCTGGACCATTTCCTGGGTGGTGGTCACGCCCTGTTTCTTCAGGTCGTCGGCGCGCAGGATGGTAATCGGCACGGCGGTTTCGGCATCGACCCGGCGGATCGCCGAACCGGTGACTTCTACACGTTGCAACTGGGTCGTGGCAGGCACAACCGCTGCACTGGTGGATACGGCCGAGCCGCTGGTGTCTGCATCGACGGCGTCTGCCGCCTGGGCACCGCTCATGCCCATGGCCAATGCCCAGAGCAGGGCACGTGGATGACGCCGGACCGCGAGGGCCAGTGGTTTGAGGGTGCAACCGGGAAGATTCATCAGCATGGTTAGTTCCGACTTGATCCAGACATTATTGAAATGGCCTTGTGAGCCCTCTGTTCCCGACGCGGTTGTGCCGAGCGGGAGTTCCACTTCTTCTTTTTCCAGCAAGCCGCTCCCCTCCAGGGGCTTTTCAGCCCACGGACAACCGCATTCACGGGGGTCGGGTCAGACGGCTTCGCGAGGCGAAGCCACCCGGTCAGTCGAGCGTCATTTCGCTGTCATGACGGATATCTTGGTAATGCCGGAGCGTTCGATGGAGGCCATGGCCTTGGCCACCTGGCCATAATTCACGGCGGTGTCGGCCTGCAACTGGACGCGGATTTCCGGGTCCTTGGCCTTTTCGTCCTGCAGGCTTTTTTCCAGCAGCTCCGGGGCGATTTCCGATTTTGCAAGGTAGAACTTCCCGTCCTGATCGACGCTGACCACCACCGGGTTTTTCTTCTCGGCGGGGGCGACTGCGTCGGTCTTGGGCAAGTTGACCTTGATCGCGTTGGTCATCAGCGGCGTGGTGACGATGAACACCACCAGCAGCACGAGCATCACGTCGACCAGCGGCGTGACGTTCATTTCGCTGAGTACTTCATCGCTGTCCTGAGTGGAGAAAGACATTAGCTGGCCTCCCGAACGGCATGACCATTCTTGCTGGCGATGGGCTGGCGCGTGACGGCAAAGGCGCTGCGCTGGGCGAGGGCGTCGAAGTCGTGGGCGAAGTCATCCATGTCGGCCACGGCGAGCTTGAGGCGGCGCAGGAAGAAGTTGTAGATCAGCACTGCCGGCACGGCGACGGCGATACCCACGCCGGTGGCGACCAGCGCGTGACCGATGGGGCCGGCAACCGCTTCGAGGCTGGCCGAGCCGGTCACGCCGATGCTTTGCAGCGCCTCCATGATCCCCCAGACCGTACCGAACAGGCCGATGAAGGGCGCGGTGCTGCCGATACTGGCGAGAATCGCCTGGCCACTTTCCAGCGCGCGCCGCTCTTTTTGTATCTGCTGGCGCAGGTTGCGCTCCAGACGGTCCGAGCGGTTGATGGTGTGCGCCAGTTGTTGCGTGGTGCGCGGCGACTCATCGACCGCCATGGCTTCAAAGCCGCTGTTGGCAATACGTGCCAGCGCGCCGGGGTATTGCGCAGAATGCTCGGCAGCGGTGAGCAGGTCCGGCGCGCTCCAGAACACTTTGGTGAATTGTTTGTTCTGGGACTTCTGGCGGACGTACTGCGCCGACTTGATCAGCAACAGTGCCCAACTCAATACGGAAAACAGAATCAGTGCCCAGAGCACGGCCGGGACGATCATGGAAGAGAGCGATGCGTTCATGGTTTAAACCTCACCAGCTTTGATAATTGAATAGTCGGTTGTCATGCGCCGGATCATTCCGGCAACTTGAAGTCGATGGTCTGCGTCGCGAAGCCTTCTATCGGCGTGTCACCGCGTTTGGCCGGTATGAACTTCCAGTTGCGCACAGCCTCCACGGCCGCTTCGTCCAGTACCGGTTTGCCGCTGGATTTGGTCACCTCGACAGCCCCGGCGCGACCGTTGGGCAGCACCTTGATGCGCAGAATCACGCGACCTTCCCAGCTGCGTCGCAACGCCAGCCCCGGGTATTCCGGCGGTGGATTGCCCAGGCTGGCGAGCCCGGATACCGCAGCGCTTTCCTTGACCGGAGCCGGTGGCGCAGCAGGTGCCGGCGGCGCGGGCGCAGGTGTTGGCGGCGCGGGCGGGCTGGGCGCAGCGGCAGGCTTGGGCGCAGGCGGCGTCGGCTTTTTCACCGGCTCGACTTTCTTGACCGGCTTGGGCTTCTCGACCTTGGGTTTTTCCACCGGTTTGGGCGGCGGTTCGACCGCGTCCGGGTCCTCGACCGGTTGTTCCGGTTCGGGGGGAGGCGGTGGAGGCGGCGGCGGAGGTGGTGGCTCGGGCGGCGGCGGTTCCGGGGCGGGTGGTGTCGGGCTGGTCAGTTCAATGGTCATTTCCGGAACTTGTGGCGCAACTTCCGGCACCTCTGGCTGGGCCGTTTGCATGTACCACCAGATCACACCATGAATAAGTACCGACGCAGCAATCAACACCATTACTTGCGGTTTGTTAAGGCCGCCCGGGCGTGACGTATTGGCGCTGAAAGGAATACCCTGCCACGCCGTCGAAGTGTCATCGGGCGAGGGAGAGGGAACCGCTTTCATTATTACCGCATCATTCATTAACGCTCCCTCGGGTAGTTAAAGGGCAATAAAAATCCGCTCGAACAATGGGTAACTGTTCGATTGATGAAGACCTGCACATTGTTGATGGGCAGGGCAACGCGGTGGGTGCGCACACGGCGAACTCAAACGGTTAAAGGACGTCTTGAATCAGGGCACTGACATTGCAGATCCTTGCTTTCTTATCGTCATGTACGGGGACGTACAGCTATGTTCCTGAATGCTTACATTGCAACCGCTGTGCCAGAACGCCCTAGCTGGAACCATTGATGCAGAGCGGGTGTCGCATTCATATAACTATTTATCGATTCCCGACTTCATTGACTTCAAAACCGCACAGATGAATAAAACGTCGAACAAAAAAACAGACAAACAATGACCCTCTGCTTGAGCAGACGCGTTCGAAAATCATGACCTGCAAGTCACTTTGTTTGATGCACCAATACTGTGTCACGAGGATCACGTTGGTGCGTTAGTTGATCAGCGCTTCATAAAAACAATGCTCCGTGTAGGTACGCGGTTGTGTGGACAGTTATCGTTGTTGAAATTAAAGCCATTCCATAGGTGATGGCAAAATGAAACCACTTAAAATAAAGTGTCGGACCTCTTTATAGGTCGACCGTCTTTTAATTAAAAACAACCCCGCGCGTACTTATTACGCGCACGGGCGCACACGGTCCTGATTCATCATCAGAACACTAAGGCACACGCGAAATGTCTTAAGTCCAGACGTGCAGGGCCGTCGAATAACAACACGCAGATCGGGACAAGGGTGAAGCGACCGTGCAGGCATCGCTTGAGGCAGGTGCTGCCCAAGGCGTGGATTGCCAGCGTAACGGTGGTCTGACGCAAGACTGATAGGGCACAGCTAGATTCCTTTCCTGGCGGGCAGCGAGACTTGTGGTCTGCTCCCCTGCACTGTTTATGGACGCTCTGACGTCCGTTAACTGCACTTTGGTGCGTGTAGGCACCCCATGAATGCAGCGCGCACCATTGGTTTATGGCACGACCGTTCCACTAGAAAGAACTGTGCCAATTTGTGTCCTTTTGTATCTGGAGGGGTACATTTTCATCTGGAGGCGAGTATTTGCGGCTGCAGGGCGCAGTCACTGACCCCGGCGGGTATCAACTCGGCAGATTGGCGCGGGTGCGCCGGGAGAGAGCCGCCCGGGATTCGGGCGGCCTGCAGGTGTCGTGAATTACCAGAACGCAGCAGGTGCGCTGAGCGCCTTGCTGAACACCTCGATGGCGCGTTCGACATCTGCCTGCGTGGTGTAGCGGCCAAGGCTGACGCGCACGCTGGCCAGGGCCTTGGCGGAGTCCATGCCCAGAGCAAGCAGCACATGCGAGGGTGCATTGCTGGCCGAGTTGCACGCGGACGTCGAGGACAACGCCAGGCTGTGGGACAACTGCGAGCTGGTGAAGCCGCTGCGGGTGATGCACAGGTTCAGGGTATGCGGGATGCGTTGTTGCGGGCAGCCATTGAGCTGCACATCCGGCAGGCTCAACAGGCCTTCGCGCAGGTGACGACTCAGCCCTTCGATACGACGGTTTTCAGTGTCGGCCTGGCTGATCGCCAAGGCAAAGGCCGTCCCCATGCCGACGATCTGATGGGTGGCCAATGTGCCCGAACGAAAGCCGCCTTCATGTCCGCCGCCGTGGATCTGCGCTTTCAACAGTGAATGCGCACGCGGGCCCACGTACAGCGCGCCGATACCCTTGGGGCCGTAAGCCTTGTGCGCCGAGAACGACATCAGGTCGACGGCCAGACTCGCCAGATCGATCTTCACCTTGCCGACGCCCTGCGCAGCGTCCACATGAAACAGCGCACCGTGCTCGCGCACCAGGGCGCCAATGCTGGCGATATCAGTCAGCGTACCCAGCTCATTGTTCACCAGCATCAGCGACACCAGCAGCGTGTCTTCGCGCAATGCAGCCTGTACAGCGTGAGGCTGGATCAGGCCTTGAGCGTCCGGTTTCAGCCAGGTGACGGGAAAGCCCTGACGCTCCAGCGTGCTGACGGTGTCGAGCACGGCCTTGTGTTCCAGGACGCTGGTGATGATGTGCCGGCGTTGCGCGCTGGCATCATGGGCGATGCCCTTGATCGCCAGGTTGTTGGACTCGGTAGCGCCGGAGGTCCAGACGATGGTATCCGCAGGCGCACCCACCGCATCGGCCACCTGTGTGCGCGCCTGTTCAACGGCCTGCCGCGCCACCTGCCCATAACCGTGCCCGCTGGAAGCCGGATTACCGAAATGACCTTCGCGCCCCATAAAGGCAACCATGGCTTCGATGACCTGTTCATCGACAGGTGTGGTGGCGGCGTAATCCAGATAGAGCGCAGAAGTGGTCATGGGCAATTCGCTTTGTAATCGAGTCAAAATCAAGGACTGGCATTACCAGACCGACTGCTTGAAAGATTACTGATCCGCGCGCGAAAATTTATTGATATTTGCACGGGCATGGGCAACCAATGCGAAAAATTATTCGCTTTCACTTGGATTTATACGATTAAAAATTCTAGGATGCTGCATCAGGCGCAGAATCGCATCCAGACGCCATCGTTCCTCACGCTCCGCATGGGAATACAGTTCTGGACGCTCCGGGAACTCAAGGGGCTGCACCGTTGGGTGACGCATAGCGTCACGAAAGGCATGCCAACGCGGAGCATTGGCACGATAGTCATGCTGTGTGAGGCGCAGAATCGCAGTCAGACACCATCGTTCCTCATGCTCCGCGTGGGAATGCAGTTCTGGACGCTCCGCGTCCACTCCGGGAACTCAAGGGGCTGCACCGTTGGGTGACGCAGAGCGTCACGAAATGCATGCCAACGCGGAGCATTGGCACGATAGTCATGCTGTGTGAGACGCAGATCGTAGCCAGACGCCATCGTTCCTCACGCTCCGCGTGGGAATGCAGTTCTGGACGCTCCGCGTCCACTCCGGGAACTCAAGGGG
>NZ_AWQP01000042.1:0-105156 GCF_000972175.1 Pseudomonas syringae pv. coryli str. NCPPB 4273
ACCACCGAGATCTACACTCTTTCCCTACACGACGCTCTTCCGATCTGCTGACGACGCAGAGTGCGACGTTAGTGACGGCTGAGTCCTGGCGCTGATCCGACCCCCGGATCAGTGACAGGGCGAAGGAACCCGACGAAGTCGGGCCGGAAACCGGAGCGAGGGGGTTTGCCTACTTTGGCCCCATCAAAGTAGGTCGCCGAGGGACGAAAAGGTGACCTGAGCCGTACCCTAATCCACCTGACGAAGAAAAGCCGCCGTGTGACGCAGAGCGTCACGAACTGCATTCCCACGCGGAGCGTGAGGAACGATAGTCATCAGGCTCCGGGCCGGACCTCACCCAACCCCAATCCACCTGATGTCGCAGAACCGCCGTGTGACGCAGAGCGTCACGAACTGCATGCCAACGCGGAGCATTGGCACGATAATCAGCTGAATTTGTTTACAGCTCCGGGCGCGGAGCATGCGGAACGAGAGGCGTCCGGGCAATTGCCTTTCTTGCTGGAGCCCCATGCCCCCGGCCTGTTAACATTCCGCGCTTGATCGACCTAATTCGGGATTTTCCATGACCACCGTTCGTACCCGCATCGCGCCATCGCCCACAGGCGACCCCCACGTCGGCACGGCCTACATCGCGCTGTTCAACTACTGCTTTGCCAAACAGCATGGCGGCGAGTTCATCCTGCGCATTGAAGACACCGATCAACTGCGCTCTACCCGCGAGTCCGAACAGCAGATCTTCGACGCACTGCGCTGGCTGGGCATCGACTGGAGCGAAGGCCCCGACGTCGGTGGTCCTCACGGCCCCTACCGCCAAAGCGAGCGCGGCGACATCTACAAGAAATACGCGCAGCAACTGGTCGACATGGGCCATGCCTTCCCGTGCTTCTGCACTGCTGAAGAACTGGACCAGATGCGCGCCGAACAGCAGGCCAAGGGCGAAACCCCGCGTTATGACGGTCGCGCCTTGCTGCTCTCCAAGGAAGAAGTCCAGCGCCGCCTGGACGCTGGCGAGCCACACGTGATCCGCATGAAAGTGCCGACCGAAGGCGTCTGCATCGTCCCTGACATGCTGCGTGGCGAAGTCGAAATCCCGTGGGACCGCATGGACATGCAGGTCCTGATGAAGACCGACGGCCTGCCGACCTACTTCCTCGCCAACGTCGTCGATGACCATCTGATGGGCATCACCCACGTATTGCGCGGCGAAGAGTGGCTGCCATCGGCACCCAAACTGATCCTGCTGTACGAATACTTCGGCTGGGACAAGCCGCAGTTGTGCTACATGCCGCTGCTGCGTAACCCCGACAAGAGCAAGTTGTCCAAGCGCAAGAACCCCACCTCGGTGACTTTCTACGAGCGCATGGGCTTCATGCCCGAGGCGATGCTCAACTACCTGGGGCGCATGGGTTGGTCGATGCCTGACGAGCGCGAGAAGTTCTCCTTGCAGGAGATGGTCGACAACTTCGACCTGTCGCGTGTTTCGCTGGGCGGGCCGATCTTCGATATCGAGAAGCTTTCCTGGCTCAATGGCCAATGGCTGCGTGATCTGCCAGTCGAGGAGTTTGCCTCGCGTCTGAAGACCTGGGCGCTGAATCCTGACTACATGATGAAGATCGCACCGCATGTGCAGGGCAGGGTAGAGACGTTCAGTCAGGTTGCACCGCTGGCCGGCTTCTTCTTCGCTGGTGGCGTCACGCCTGATGTGAAGCTGTTCGAACACAAGAAGCTGTCTCCGGAGCAGGTTCGTCAGGTGATCCAGTTGATCCTGTGGAAGCTGGAATCGCTGCGTCAGTGGGAGAAGGACCGCATCATGGGTTGCATCCAGGCCGTGGTCGAACATCTCGAACTCAAGCTGCGTGATGCCATGCCACTGATGTTCGCTGCGATCACCGGTCAGGCCAACTCGGTGTCGGTGACCGATGCGATGGAAATCCTCGGTCCGGACCTGACCCGCTTCCGGCTTCGTCAGGCACTCGATTTGCTGGGCGGCGTTTCCAAGAAAGAAAACAAGGAATGGGAAAAGCTGCTGGGCTCGATTGCCTGAGGCATTACCTGTTCCTGTGAATCGCCCCCGGTTCTCCGGGGGTTGAATGGTAAGTGGTTGTATTACCGACAAAAAATTTTGCAGATTGTAGAAAATAAATTTGACAGCCCTGTCACTCACGCTTAATATGCGCCCCGTCCACTGATGTGGGGCTTTAGCTCAGCTGGGAGAGCGCCTGCCTTGCACGCAGGAGGTCAGCGGTTCGATCCCGCTTGGCTCCACCAAATTTAGCGCTTCAGAGTGCTGCTACACTGCTCTGGAATGATGTGAAACAAGCGGATCCAGCGACCGTTTGCTTTACGAGAAGGTTTTGTCCCCTTCGTCTAGTGGCCTAGGACACCGCCCTTTCACGGCGGTAACAGGGGTTCGAGTCCCCTAGGGGACGCCAGTTTTACCGAGTGATGCCGGAAGGTTGATCTCCGCCGAGAGGCGTAAATACGGGGCCATAGCTCAGCTGGGAGAGCGCCTGCCTTGCACGCAGGAGGTCAGCGGTTCGATCCCGCTTGGCTCCACCAATTTTGCCAGGGTTCATCGTTCGATGAGCCTGACTGAAGGTTTTGCGTCCCCTTCGTCTAGTGGCCTAGGACACCGCCCTTTCACGGCGGTAACAGGGGTTCGAGTCCCCTAGGGGACGCCACGATTTCCCGCTCTGCGGGACCAAGGGTCATTCGATTATTGAATGGCCCTTTTGTTTTTTCAGGGTTCGAAAAATCCTTCTTTCTGTTTTTATCTATTGCCACACTCAACTGTAACCGACTCTCGTGCCGATACTGCGTTGGCATGCCGTTCAGGACACTCCGCGTCCTCTATGCGTTCGCAACGCAGTGCGCCGCGAACTGCATCCTCGCGCTGCAGCCCTCTTGGTTATACACAAGTCTTGTGGGAGCGAGCTTGCTCGCGAAGAGGCCGGTATAGCCCCCAGGAAATAGGGGTTGGATGCATCGTCTTCGTGAGCAAGCTCACTCCCACAGGTCTGTGACCAGTCTGCACTTACGGTTCCAGGCCTTTTATCCGGGCTTATCCAGACTTGTGTATGACTCTGAGCGCTGTAGCGTGAAGAGCAAAAGGCGTTCGGAGGGGCGCTTTTCATGCCAACGCGTGTGAACGCGCGCCATGACCCGCTACACTCCCGCCAATCACATCCACTCAAGCAGGAGCACGCATGGTCTGGGACCGGGCAACGCCGTTTGTCATCGATCTGAATGTCGCCGCCGAAGACATCGACGGGCTGGGGCACGCCAATAACGCCGTCTATGTGTCCTGGCTGGAACGCTGTGCCTGGCGTCATTCGCAGTTCCTCGGGCTGGACCTCACCGAATACCGACGCCTCGACCGTGCGATGGCGGTGGTCAGGCATGAGGTCGACTACCTCGCCAGCGCCTACGAGAACGACGAACTGCAACTGGCGACCTGGATCGTCGACTGGGACCGCCGGCTGAAAATGACCCGCTGTTTTCAGCTCAAGCGTCCTGCCGACAACCTGACCTTGCTGCGCGCGCAAACCACCTTTGTCTGCATCGAACTGTCCAGTGGTAAGCCCAAGCGTATGCCTGCCGAGTTCATCGAGGGCTATGGCGCAGCCATCTCTGACAGCGCCGTTCCCAATCCGCACGTCGGGCAGTAAACTGCCGGACTTTTTTTCGAGTGTGACCCATGCAAATTGCTCTGGCGCCCATGGAGGGGTTGGTCGACGACATCCTGCGTAATGTGCTGACGAAAGTCGGCGGCATCGACTGGTGCGTGACCGAATTCATCCGGGTGTCCGAGCGCTTGATGCCGGCGCACTACTTCTACAAGTACGCATCGGAGTTTCACCAAGGCGCGAAAACTGACGCAGGCACGCCGTTACGCCTTCAATTGCTGGGCTCTGACCCCGTGTGCCTGGCCGAGAACGCCGCGTTCGCCTGCGAGTTGGGCGCCCCCGTGCTGGACCTCAACTTCGGCTGCCCGGCCAAGACCGTCAACCGCTCGCGGGGCGGCGCGATCCTGCTCAAGGAGCCGGAATTGCTGCATTCGATCGTCAGCCAGGTACGCCGTGCCGTGCCCCAACATATTCCTGTCACCGCCAAGATGCGCCTGGGTTACGAAAACACCGATGGCGCGCTGGATTGCGCGCGGGCATTGGCTGACG
Organism: Pseudomonas syringae pv. coryli str. NCPPB 4273; assembly: GCF_000972175.1. Lineage (NCBI taxonomy): Bacteria > Pseudomonadati > Pseudomonadota > Gammaproteobacteria > Pseudomonadales > Pseudomonadaceae > Pseudomonas > Pseudomonas syringae pv. coryli. The sequence continues at coordinate 4,176 of NZ_AWQP01000042.1, forward strand.
GGGGGGCAGAGCAAATCGTCGTTCACGCCCGCACCAAGGTCGACGGCTACAAGCCGCCGGCGCACTGGGAGTGGATTGCGCGCATTCAGGAAGTGGTCAAGGTCCCGGTGGTTGCCAACGGGGAAATCTGGACCGTTGAGGATTGGCGCCGTTGCCGCGAAATCTGTGGCGCGCGGGACATCATGATCGGTCGCGGGCTGGTGGCGCGTCCCGATCTGGCCCGGCAGATCGCTGCGGCGCAGAAGGGCGAAGAGGTCGTGCCAATGACCTGGGACGAGCTGCAGCCGATGCTGCGGGTCTTCTGGCAGGACTGTCTGGCGAAGATGACGCTGATTCAAGCGCCGGGCCGGCTCAAGCAGTGGCTGGTGCTGCTAACTAAGAGTTATCCCGAGGCGACCCTGATGTTCAATACGTTGCGCCGCGAGACCGACTGCGATCGCATCAGCGTATTGCTGGGCTGCGCGCCCGGTTGCTTACCTAGAAGCTGATCCCGACGAACGGTCAAAAAAATCCTGAAAAAAGTCTCTTGAAAAGCGAAAGGCTGTCCCTATTTTGGTGATCAAGCGATGCCGAACACGGGTCGCGTAAACCACTCGCTGATAAACAGGAGAATTGTTATGGCTACTGCATTTTCTCTGGCTCCACTGTTTCGCAACTCAGTGGGATTCGACCGCTTCAACGACCTCTTCGAGTCGGCGGCACGAAATGAGACAACCAGCGGCTACCCGCCCTACAACGTCGAGCGGCACACCGATGACCATTATCGAATCGTGATTGCTGCAGCAGGCATGCAAGAGCAGGATCTCGAGTTGCAGGTTGAAAAAGGCGTGCTGACCGTGATCGGCAACAAGCGCGAGCAAGAAGCCGAAAACGTGACGTATCTGCATCAGGGTATTGCCCGGCGTGAATTCAAGCTGTCATTCAGGCTGGCGGACAATATCGAAGTCAAAGGGGCCGATCTGTCTCACGGCCTGCTGAATATTGACCTGGTGCGCAACGTGCCGGAAGAAGCGAAACCAAAGCGTATTCCGCTCAATAGCCAGAAAGCGCTGGAAAACTGATCCATCAGGTGATGTTGAGTCAGCGGCACGTAACGGAGAAGGCGCCTGCGGGGCGCCTTCTCTTTTTTCAGTCCTGATGTGCGGTTTGCTGCGCAGGCCGCTTGAGCTGCAGCAATGACTCGAACTGCGGGCCTGGCAGCGGCTCGCTGAACAGATAGCCTTGATAGGTGTAGCAGCCGACTTTTTCCAGAAATGCTAATTGCTCCGAGGTTTCCACGCCTTCCGCGATCACGTTCAGGTTGAGGCTCTGCGCCATGGCGACGATGGCGCGGATGATTTCTGCGTCATTGGGGTCGCTGGTGGCATCCTGGACGAAGGACTGGTCGATCTTCAGCGTATCCACCGGCAAACGCTTGAGATAGGTCAGGGACGAATAGCCGGTGCCGAAATCATCCATCGCAAAGCTGACGCCCAGCGCCTTTAAGCTGAGCATCTTGAGGATGGTGTCGTCCAGGTTCTGGATGACGATACCTTCGGTGATTTCCAGCTTGAGCATGGACGCAGGCAACTGATTCAGGGTCAGGCTGCGTTCCACGCGCTCGATGAAATCGTGCTGGAGAAACTGTCGCGGGCTGATATTGACGCCCATCAGGAATCTGTTTTCCGGGATCAGCCCCTGCCTTAACAGCAGGCCGCCGGTTTTGCAGGCTTCGTTCAGAATATGGCTGCCGACCTCCAGAATCATGCCGCTTTCTTCAAGTATCTGCACGAACTGATCAGGCGCCAGCAAGCCGTATTCGGGGTGTTGCCAGCGCAGCAGGGCCTCGGCCCCGGTGATGTATTCGTTGCGACAGTCGACCTGGGCCTGGAAGTGCAGGTGAAATTCGTTGCGGGTCAGGGCCAGGCGCAAGTCATTTTCCAGGCGCAGACGCTGGCTGACGGCCTGTTGCATGGACACATGGAAAAACTGCGAAGCGTTGCGCCCGCAATCCTTGGCCCGATACAGGGCAATATCGGCGCGTTTGAGCAGATCGGCCGGGGTCAGGCCATCATCCGGAATCAGCACCACGCCGATGCTCGGTGTGACCTGCAGGCGATGGCCGTCGAGAAACATCGGTTCGGCCAGCAGGTTGCGCAGGTTGTCGGCCAGCTCCCGCACTTGCCGGGTGACCTCGTCCTGCGAGCCTTCCAGGCCACAGATCAACACCACGAATTCGTCGCCGCCCAGGCGGGCCACGGTGTCTTCCTGGCGCACGCTGGCTTCCAGGCGCGCGGCGATGATGCTCAGGACGCTGTCGCCTACCGGATGGCCGAGCGAGTCGTTGATGTGCTTGAAATGGTCCAGATCTAGAAACAGCAGGGCGCCGCGCAGGTTCTGGTGCTGAAGCAGCGACACTTGCTGGCTCAGACGGTCGAGCAGCAGTGCGCGATTGGGCAGCCCGGTCAGCGGGTCGTGATAAGCCAGGTGCTGAATCTGCGCCTGGGCATTTTTAAGCGCGCCGATGTCGCGGGCGTTCATCAACAGGCAGGCGGTGTTGTTCAAGGTAATGAACTCGACCGATATATCCAGCACCAGCGGCGCGCCATGCTTGTCTCGACCGTCCATTTCCCGGTGATGCACGCGGCCTTTCTGGCGCAGTTCTTCAAGCATGTGTTCGCGCTGCAAGGTGTCGGTCCAGATACCGACTTCATGCGCTGTACGGCCGAGCACTTCCTGGGCGCTGAAACCGGTCAGGCGACTGAAGCCGTCGTTGACCTCGACATAGCGGCCCGAGTCGATTTCAGTGATGGTGATCGAGTCGGGGCTTGAATGAAACGCCTTGGCAAATTTCTCCTCGCTGGCCTCCAGGGCGACCTGAGCACACTGTTGGGTAATGTCCAGCAGGGTGCCGGCCAGCCTGACAGGCTGGCCCCGTTCATCTCGGTAAATCCGCGCGCGGCCTTCAAGCAGGCGTGATGTGCCGTTCTTCAACTGAAACCGGTAGGTGACTTGCAGACAGTCCTGCCCGGTTTCGAGTGCCACGGCATAGATCGCGCGCATTCGACGACGTTCTTCGGCGGGCAGGCTGCCGAAGAACTGCCCGCCAGACTCATCGACGGGCAGTGCCGGCATGCCGTGCAACAGCGCCGCGCGTGCCGAAGCCTGCAGCCGGTTGCGGACGATATCCAGATCCCAGGTGCCCATTTGCGCCAGGTCCAGTGCCAGCTCCAGGCGATCACGGGTTTCCTGCAGGGCCCGCTCTGCGTCTTTCAGCGACAGCCTGGCAGAGGCCGTCTGTGCGGTGGCTTTCGGCGCGGCGTTATCCGGTGGGTTGGGCATGGTATCCGAGCCTTTGATCGATGGAGCCGCCAGAGCGATCTGTCTGCGGCCTGCAGCCTCTATTCACTGTGTCTGCGCATCGAGCAGTTTCATGAATGCCCGTGCCGCATTCGATAGCGTGCGTTCGGTGTGCAGGATGTAGCCTAGCTGGCGATTGAGCTGCACGCCCGGCAGCGGAATGCGCGCCACCTGCTCGTCGAGCATGGTGCGCGGCAGAACGCTCCAGGCCAGGCCGATGGAAACCATCATCTTGATGGTCTCCATATAGTTGGTGCTCATGGCGATGTTGGGCTTGAGGCCCTGGGCCTCGCACAAGCCGCTGACAATGTGATGGGTAAACGTGTTACCGCCGGGAAATACCGCCGGATAGCGCACAATATCCTCTAGCTTCATCGGGCCGCTGTTGGCCAGCGGGTGCTCGGGTGCAGCGACGAAATCCAGCGGATCGTCCCAGACGGGCACGGCGCGGATCAGTGCATGCGGCTCGGGCGCCAGTGTAATGACTGCCAACTCGGCGCGCCCGTGAAGAATTTCTTCATAAGCGATTTCCGAATCCAGGAACTGAATGTCCAGTGCAACCTTCGGGTAAGTACGGGTAAAGGCCCGCAATATCGGCGGCAAACGGTGCAGGCCGATGTGATGGCTGGTCGCCAGAGTCAGTCGCCCGGTGACTTCCCCGGTCAGGTTGGTCAGTGCCCGGCGGGTGTCATCCAGCACGTTGAGAATCTGGTAGGCGCGCGGCAGCAGGGCGCGTCCGGCCTCGGTCAGACTGACTTCGCGGCCCAGGCGGTCGAACAGGCGCACGTTGAGTTGCTGCTCCAGACCGGCAATGCGCTTGCTGATGGCCGGTTGGGTCAGGTAAAGGCGTTCGCCTGCCCCGGAGAAGCTGCCGGTCTCGGCAATGGCGATAAAGGCATTGAGGTTGGCCAGGTCCATGGTCAGATTCCAGTTGGTTATCCAAAGTATGAAAATTATGAATTTGAGTTATTTAAGCATATTCCATAGGATGACCGCACAAGCCAAAGGGTCATCGCCACGATTGCCCAAGGCATAGAAAGAAGCTGATGAGGAAGTACGTCCGATGGCCGGGAAAACGCTCTACGACAAGCTCTGGGATTCGCATTTGGTCAAACAGCGCGACGACGGTTCGGCGCTGATCTACATTGACCGTCATATCATCCACGAAGTGACCTCGCCGCAGGCGTTCGAAGGTCTGCGGCTGGCGAAGCGCAAGCCGTGGCGGATCGACTCGATCATCGCCACGCCTGACCATAACGTGCCGACCACCGCGGAACGCAAGGGTGGCATCGGTGCCATCGAGGATCAGGTGTCGCGCTTGCAGGTGCAGACCCTCGACGACAACTGCGACGAGTACGGCATCACCGAATTCAAGATGAATGACCCGCGCCAGGGCATCGTCCACGTGATCGGCCCGGAGCAGGGCGCAACCCTGCCAGGCATGAGCGTGGTCTGCGGCGACTCGCACACCTCGACCCACGGCGCATTCGGTGCGCTGGCCCACGGCATCGGCACTTCCGAAGTCGAGCACGTGCTCGCCACCCAGTGCCTGGTCGCCAAGAAAATGAAGAACATGCTGGTGTCGGTCGAAGGGCAATTGCCGTTCGGCGTGACGGCCAAGGACATCGTACTGGCGGTGATCGGCAAGATCGGCACCGCAGGCGGTAACGGTTACGCCATCGAATTCGCCGGCAGCGCGATTCGCGACCTGTCGATCGAAGGGCGCATGACCATCTGCAACATGTCCATCGAAGCGGGCGCACGGGTTGGCATGGTGGCCACCGACGAGAAGACCGTCGAGTACGTCAAAGGCCGTCCGTTCGCACCCAAGGGCGCGGAGTGGGACCTCGCTGTCGAAGCCTGGAAGGACCTGGTGTCCGACCCGGACGCTGTGTTCGATACCGTGGTCAAGCTGGACGCCGCACAGATCAAGCCGCAGGTCAGCTGGGGCACTTCACCGGAAATGGTTCTGGCGGTTGATCAGAACGTGCCGGACCCTGCGCAAGAGCCGGATCTGGTCAAGCGCGGCTCCATCGAGCGTGCGCTCAAGTACATGGGCCTGAAAGCCAATCAGCCGATTACCGATATCCAGCTGGACCGGGTCTTCATCGGTTCCTGCACCAACTCGCGCATCGAAGACTTGCGCGCCGCTGCGGACGTTGCCAAAGGTCGCAAGGTGGCTTCAACCATCAAGCAGGCCATCGTGGTGCCAGGCTCGGGGCTGATCAAGGCGCAGGCCGAGAAGGAAGGGCTGGACAAGGTGTTCATCGAAGCCGGCTTTGAGTGGCGTGAACCGGGCTGCTCCATGTGCCTGGCGATGAACCCGGACCGCCTGGGTTCCGGCGAGCACTGCGCGTCGACCTCCAACCGTAACTTCGAAGGTCGTCAGGGGGCCGGTGGCCGCACGCATCTGGTGAGCCCGGCGATGGCCGCTGCCGCTGCGGTGAATGGCCGTTTCATCGATGTTCGCGACCTGATCCAGCACTGAGGAGTCCCGTATGAAAGCCTTTACCCAGCACCATGGCCTGGTCGCTCCTCTGGATCGTGCCAATGTCGACACTGACCAGATCATTCCCAAGCAGTTTCTCAAGTCGATCAAGCGCACCGGCTTCGGCCCGAACCTGTTCGATGAATGGCGTTATCTGGACGTGGGGCAGCCGTATCAGGACAATTCCAAGCGTCCGCTGAACCATGATTTCGTCCTCAACCACGAGCGTTACCAGGGTGCCAGTGTGTTGTTGGCCCGGGAAAACTTCGGCTGCGGCTCCAGCCGCGAACACGCGCCGTGGGCACTGGAGGAGTACGGTTTCTGCGCAATCATTGCGCCGAGCTATGCGGACATCTTCTTCAACAACAGCTTCAAGAACGGCTTGTTGCCGATCATCCTTTCCGAGGAAGACGTCGATCAACTGTTCAAGCAGGTAGAAGCCGAGCCCGGTTATCAGTTGAGTATCGATCTGCAGGCGCAGACTGTGACCCGCCCGGATGGCAAGGTTCTGAGCTTTGAAATCGATGCGTTCCGCAAGCATTGCCTGCTCAATGGTCTGGACGACATTGGCCTGACGCTGATGGACGCCGAGGCCATCGCCGGTTTCGAGAGCAAGCACCGCGCCAGCCAGCCGTGGCTGTTCCGCGACTGATCGATCTCCAGCGGATGCATGTTTGCCAGTAAGGTGCAATTGCGCCTTGCTGGCAAAAGTGTTTTCGCGGCACGCTAAATTTTCTGTGGTATCGAGCGTTTCAAGCAGGCGTTGTCAAAGACGCCGATGCACAAAATCGAGGATGTTATGAGCAAGCAGATTCTGATTCTCCCAGGTGATGGTATTGGTCCGGAAATCATGACCGAAGCGGTCAAGGTGCTGGAGCTGGCCAACGAAAAGTATCAACTGGGCTTTGAATTGACCCACGACGTGATCGGCGGCGCAGCCATCGACAAGCACGGCGTGCCGCTGGCCGATGAAACCCTGGATCGTGCCCGTGCGGCCGACGCCGTGCTGCTCGGCGCCGTCGGCGGCCCGAAATGGGACACCATCGAGCGCGACATCCGTCCTGAGCGCGGTCTGCTGAAAATCCGTTCGCAACTGGGCCTGTTCGGCAACCTGCGTCCGGCGATCCTTTATCCGCAACTGGCCGATGCGTCGAGCCTGAAGCCGGAAATCGTCGCCGGCCTGGATATCCTGATCGTTCGCGAGTTGACCGGTGGCATTTATTTCGGCGCGCCACGCGGCACGCGCGTGCTGGATAATGGCGAGCGTCAGGCCTACGACACGCTGCCGTACAGCGAAAGCGAGATCCGCCGCATTGCCAAAGTCGGTTTCGACATGGCCATGGTGCGTGGCAAGAAGCTCTGCTCGGTGGACAAGGCCAACGTTCTGGCGTCCAGCCAGCTGTGGCGCGAAATCGTCGAGCAGGTCGCCAAGGATTACCCTGAAGTCGAACTGAGCCACATGTACGTCGACAACGCTGCCATGCAACTGGTGCGTGCACCCAAACAGTTCGATGTGATCGTGACCGACAACCTGTTCGGCGACATTCTTTCCGATCAGGCGTCGATGCTCACCGGCTCCATCGGCATGCTGCCGTCGGCCTCGCTGGACACGGCCAACAAGGGCATGTACGAGCCATGTCACGGCTCGGCGCCGGACATCGCCGGCAAAGGCATTGCCAACCCGTTGGCGACCATTCTGTCGGTGTCGATGATGCTGCGTTACAGCTTCAATCTGACCGATGCGGCCGACGCCATCGAAAAGGCTGTCAGCCTGGTTCTGGATCAGGGTATCCGCACCGGCGACATCTGGTCGGAAGGCAAAGTCAAAGTCGGTACGCAGGAAATGGGCGATGCTGTAGTCGCCGCGCTGCGGAATCTGTAATCTCTCTGGCCCGCCGCCTGCTGTGTACGCGCAGAGCGGCGGTCCCACTTTTATTCAAGGTGTAGTTGCGATGAAACGTGTAGGTCTGATCGGTTGGCGTGGCATGGTCGGTTCCGTGCTCATGCAGCGGATGCGGGAAGAGCAGGACTTCGATCTCATTGAGCCGGTGTTCTTCACTACTTCCAATGTCGGTGGCCAGGCGCCTTCGGTGGGCAAGGATGTTGCGCCCCTGAAAGATGCCTACAGCATCGACGAGCTGAAAACCCTGGACGTGGTGCTGACCTGCCAGGGTGGCGACTACACCAATGAGGTGTTCCCCAAGCTGCGCGAAGCCGGCTGGCAGGGTTACTGGATCGATGCGGCGTCCAGCCTGCGCATGCAGGATGACGCGGTCATCGTGCTGGACCCGGTGAACCGCAAGGTCATCGACCAGCAACTGGACGCAGGCACCAAGAACTATATCGGTGGCAACTGCACCGTCAGCCTGATGCTGATGGGCCTGGGCGGTCTGTTCGATGCCGGTCTGGTCGAGTGGATGAACGTCATGACCTATCAGGCGGCCTCCGGCGCCGGCGCGCAGAACATGCGTGAGCTGATCCGGCAAATGGGCGCGGTGCATGCTTCGGTGGCCGATGATCTGGCCAATCCGGCCAGCGCCATTCTGGACATCGACCGCAAGGTGGCTGAAGCCATGCGCAGCGAGTCGTTCCCTACCGAGAACTTCGGCGTGCCGCTGGCGGGCAGCCTGATCCCGTGGATCGACAAGGCGCTGCCAAACGGCCAGAGCCGCGAAGAGTGGAAAGGCCAGGCCGAGACCAACAAGATCCTCGGTCGCTTCAAGAGCCCGATCCCGGTGGACGGCATCTGCGTGCGCATCGGTGCCATGCGCTGCCATAGCCAGGCGCTGACCATCAAGCTGAACAAGGATGTGCCGATTGCGGACATCGAAGGCTTGATCAGCCAGCACAACCCGTGGGTCAAGCTGGTGCCGAACAACCGCGAGGCCAGCATGCACGAGCTGAGCCCGACGGCGGTGACCGGCACCATGAGCATTCCGGTGGGGCGTCTGCGCAAGCTGAACATGGGTTCGCAGTACCTGGGCGCTTTTACCGTGGGTGACCAGCTGTTATGGGGCGCTGCGGAGCCGCTGCGTCGCATGCTGAGAATCCTGCTGGAGCGTTGAGACTTCGGTTTCACAGCAAACCCGCTTTCCGAAAGGGAGGCGGGTTTTTTAATGGCTGATACTTTTGATTTATCGTCCTTTGTCCCTATATATGGGATTGAAATTTACATATTGAGATAAGTGTAACAACAGGTTTATAGTCGTCCTGCACTCACTTCCAAAAAAACAACAGGTGACGCAATGCAGGCGCAATTGATCGCGCTCGATTGGGGGACAACCTCACTTCGTGCTTATCGACTTGGCGAACATGGCCAGGTACTGGAACAGCGCGCATTGAGCGCGGGCATCATGCAGTTGCCAACCACGCCGCGGCTGATCGCGGGGCAGTTCTGCAGTGACGGTTTCGAGCTGGCCTTTGACCAGGCGTGCGGCGACTGGCTCGATGCCCAGCCGGATCTGCAGGTGATTGCCTGTGGCATGGTCGGCAGCGCACAGGGCTGGCGCGAGGCGGCCTACCGGGAAACGCCGGCCAGCGTCAACGAACTGAGCGCAGCGTTGCAGACCGTGCGCAGCGTGCGCGGTGTAACCGTGCACATCATCCCCGGCGTCCTGCAGCGCTCGACCCTGCCCAACGTCATGCGTGGCGAAGAAACCCAGGTGCTGGGTGTGCTGGCAGGGCTCGAAGAAGGGCAGGGCAGCCAGCCTCTGCTGATCGGTCTACCGGGCAGCCACTCCAAATGGGTGCAGGTAGAGCGCGGCCGCATCGTTCACTTCGATACCTTCATGACCGGCGAGGTCTACGCCGCGCTCTGCGCCCACACCATTCTCGGACGCACCATGCAGCCTGCCGAGGCGTTCGATGAGCAGGCGTTTGACCGCGGCTTGTCGATTGCCCTGTCCGACGCGGGCTCCGCGGGGCCGCTGTCGACGATTTTCAGCACGCGAACGCTCGGCCTGACCGGGCAATTGAGTGCCAGCGCGCAACCTGACTATCTTTCCGGCCTGTTGATTGGCCATGAACTGGGCGCCATCGCCAGGCTGCATCTGCACAACCACGAACAATTGCCTGCGGTGATCCTCATCGGCAGCGATTCGCTGTGCACGCGCTATGCACGCGGGCTGGCCGTTTGTGGCTTTCCCGGGGTGACATTGGCCGAGCAGGCGACCGAGCGCGGTCTGTGGCAGGTCGCCGTGCAGGCCGGTCTGATCGCGCGCCGCTCGTCCCAACACATTCGAGAGGTTTGACATGCTCAAGCAAGCACTGAAAGAAAATGGTCTGGTCGCGATTTTGCGCGGCCTGCGTCCCGAAGAAGCGCCTGCCATGGGCGATGCGCTGTACGAAGCGGGGTTTCGGGTGATCGAAGTGCCGCTTAACTCCCCGCAACCGTTCGACAGCATCCGCCTGTTGCGTCAGCAATTGCCTGCCGATTGCCTGATCGGTGCTGGCACCGTGCTCACCGCTGAGCAGGTGACTCAGGTCAAGGATGCTGGCGGGCAGGTGATCGTCATGCCGCACAGTGACGCCAAGGTACTGCGTGCGGCCAAGGCGGCCGGGCTGTTCCTGTCGCCAGGGGTTGCGACGCCGACCGAAGCCTTTGCGGCACTGGCCGAAGGCGCCGATGTGCTCAAGCTGTTTCCTGCCGAGCAGATGTCGCCTGCAGTGGTCAAGGCGTGGCTGGCGGTCCTGCCCAAGGGCACGATCCTGCTGCCGGTCGGTGGTATTTCGCCGGACAACATGAAGGTATTTCTCGACGCCGGCGTGAAGGGTTTTGGCCTGGGCTCGGGGCTGTTCAAACCCGGCATGAGCGTCGCAGACGTCACCGAGCGTGCCCAGGCCTATGTGGCGGCCTGGAAGCAGCACAGCGCAGCGCTTGCAGACTGACCGGCGCAGCAGACGCCGCCGTTCAGTAGCCGCTATCCAACAAGAGAATCAACAAGAGAAACTGCACTCATGAAAATCACCAAACTCACCACGTTCATCGTTCCGCCGCGCTGGTGCTTCCTCAAGGTCGAGACTGACGAGGGCGTTGTCGGCTGGGGCGAGCCAGTGGTCGAAGGCCGCGCGCACACGGTCGCTGCCGCTGTAGAAGAGCTTTCCGATTACCTGATCGGCAAAGACCCGCGCAACATCGAAGACATCTGGACCGTGCTGTACCGCGGCGGTTTCTACCGCGGCGGCGCGATCCACATGAGTGCGCTGGCCGGCATCGATCAGGCGTTGTGGGACATCAAGGGCAAGGCGCTGGGGGTGTCGGTCAGTGATCTGCTCGGCGGTCAGGTGCGTGACAAGATTCGCGTCTACTCGTGGATTGGCGGTGATCGTCCTGCCGACACGGCGCGCGCCGCCAAGGAAGCGGTGGAGCGCGGTTTTACTGCGGTGAAGATGAATGGCACCGAAGAGCTGCAGTTTCTCGACACCTTCGACAAGGTCGACCTGGCGCTGGCCAACGTGGCCGCTGTGCGTGATGCCGTGGGGCCGAATGTCGGCATTGGTGTGGACTTCCACGGCCGGGTTCACAAGCCGATGGCCAAGGTGCTGATGAAAGAGCTGGACCCGTACAAGCTGATGTTCATCGAAGAGCCGGTGCTCAGCGAGAACTATGAAGCACTGAAGGAACTGGCGCCGCTGACCAGTACGCCGATTGCGCTGGGCGAGCGGCTGTTCTCGCGCTGGGACTTCAAGCGCGTATTGAGCGAAGGCTACGTCGACATCATCCAGCCGGATGCCTCACACGCCGGTGGCATTACCGAAACCCGCAAGATCGCCAACATGGCTGAAGCCTACGACGTCGCACTGGCGTTGCACTGCCCGCTGGGGCCTATCGCGCTGGCGGCGTGCCTCCAGCTGGACGCGGTTTGCTACAACGCCTTCATCCAGGAGCAGAGCCTGGGTATCCACTACAACGAAAGCAACGACCTGCTCGATTATGTCAAGCACCCGGAAGTCTTCGACTACGACAAAGGCATGGTCAAGATCCCCAACGGCCCCGGCCTGGGCATCGAGATCAACGAAGAGTACGTCATCGAACGCGCCGCCATCGGCCACCGCTGGCGCAACCCGATCTGGCGTCATGCGGATGGCAGTTTTGCGGAGTGGTAGAACAGCAAATCCGCTAACCATCGTTTAGGCGCTCTGCGCTCATCGCCATACATAAGTCCTGAAGAGCCTGGAAAATGGGCGTTCAGGCTTCTGCCCGCAGGGCGTAGGAGCGAACTTGTTCGCGAACAGGCCGACATGTTCTCTGAAAATGTTTCGTTTGAACAATTGTCTTCGCGAACAAGTTCGCTCTTACGGCCTTCGGCCAGAATCCAAAGCGCACTTGCGTATAACGATGAGCGCTCTGCGTGGGAACGAGAATCGGCGTGCCTTCAGCTCGGTTATATCGAAACACAGACCTCAATAAATCCAACAAGAGGCTACATTCCATGCGCACTCGAACTCTGGAGGGTGCGGCATCCCTGGTGACGCCGTCCCGCAAACGTTTCTTTATCATGGTGCTGCTGTTCATCACCGTAGTGATCAACTACCTGGACCGCAGCAACCTGTCGATTGCCGCACCAGCGCTGACCTCCGAACTGGGCCTTGATCCGGTGCATGTCGGGCTGATCTTTTCCGCGTTCGGCTGGACCTACGCCGCCATGCAACTGCCCGGGGGCTGGCTGGTGGACCGCGTGCCGCCGCGCATTCTCTATACCGCAGCCCTGCTGCTGTGGTCCATCGCGACCATCATGCTCGGCTTCGCCGCCAGCTTCATCGCCCTGTTCGTACTGCGCATGGCGGTCGGTGCGCTGGAAGCACCTGCCTATCCGATCAATAGTCGCGTGGTCACCACCTGGTTTCCCGAGCGCGAGCGAGCCACCGCCATCGGCGTCTACACCTCCGGGCAGTTCGTCGGCCTGGCATTTCTGACCCCGGTACTGGCCTGGTTGCAGGCGCACTACGGCTGGCACATGGTGTTTGTCGCCACCGGTGGGGTCGGCGTGCTGTGGGCGCTGATCTGGTACACGGTGTATCGCGAGCCACGTGATTTCAAAGGCGTCAATCAGCAGGAAATCGAGCTGATTCAGGCGGGCGGCGGGCTGGTGGACATCCAGAAGGACGTCGAAAAACAGAAGCAGGCGTTCAGCTGGCTGGACCTGGGCATTGTGTTGAGCAAGCGCAAGCTGTGGGGCATCTACCTGGGGCAGTTCTGCCTGAACTCGACGCTGTGGTTTTTTCTGACATGGTTCCCGACCTACCTGGTGAAATACCGGGGCATGGACTTCATCAAGTCCGGCCTGCTGGCGTCGTTGCCGTTCCTCGCCGCATTTGTCGGTGTGCTGTGCTCGGGCTTCTTCTCCGACTGGCTGATCCGCCGCGGGCATAGCGTAGGCTTTGCACGCAAGTTGCCGATCATTGCCGGGCTGCTGATCTCGACCTCGATCATCGGTGCCAACTTTGTCGACTCTACGCCGCTGGTGATCACCTTTCTGGCGCTGGCGTTCTTCGGCAACGGTCTGGCGTCGATTACCTGGTCGCTGGTCTCGACCCTGGCACCGGCGCGCCTGCTGGGCCTGACCGGTGGCACGTTCAATTTCATCGGCAACCTTTCTGCCATCGCCACCCCGATCGTGATTGGCTTTCTGGCGTCGGGAGACTCGTTCGCGCCTGCCATCACTTACATTTCGGTCCTGGCGCTGCTGGGCGCGCTGTCGTACATCCTGCTGGTAGGAAAAGTGGAGCGTATCGAGCTCTGATGTCGACGCATCCGGACGCAGGCGGCGATAATGCCGCCGGTTTTCGATCCGAACCCTTTTGATCCGAGCAAGGCCTCTCATGCACAACGATTCGACCACCCCTGAAAAGATTACCGGCAAGGATTCCGTACCCACCGGGACTCAGACCTTGCTGCGCGGGCTGGGGGTGGTGCAGGCGGTTGCCGGTGGCGCACGGGACCTCAAGGAGATCGCCCGGCTGATCGGCACCACGCGCAGCACCACGCACCGTCTGGCCAGTTGTCTGGTAGAGGAACGTTACCTGCGCATCGTTCCTCAGGTGGGCTACCTGCTTGGGCCGAAATTGATCGAGCTGGGGTTTCAGGCGCGTGAAGAGGTGCCCCTGGCGATGCTCGCCCGGCCGTATCTGGATCGCTTGTCGGAGCTGACCGGCGATACCGTGCATCTGGCAGTACGGGAAGGGGACGAAGTGCTCTATCTGCACAAGAATCCCGGTCGCAATGGGCCGGAAATGCGTTCGCGGGTCGGGCATCGGATGCCGCTGGTGCGCACTGGTATCGGCAAGGCGCTGCTGCTGGACAGTGCTCAGTCCGAGTGGCAACGGCTGTATGAAATCAGCATGCCGAGCACAGGCAGACATCCGCTATGGCCTGCTCATGAGCAGCAAACCTGGGAGCAGTTGAAGGCGCGGCGGGAGGAGTACGTAGAAGGAGGGTATGCATTCGATCTGGAGGACAACGAACCGTCGATCCGTTGTGTCGCAGCGCCGGTACGTGATGCCAGCAAACAGATCGTTGCCGGCATCAGTGTCGCCAGTACCGTGCCCTACATGCCGCTGGAGAAGATGGCCGAGCTGGTTCCGCTGATCAAAACCATCGCAGCGGAACTCTCGGCCGATCTCGGCGGCTGATCGGCAGTCGATCAGGCCTTCAGCGTGGCCATGTCGATCACGAAGCGGTACTTCACGTCACCGGCCAGCATGCGCTCGTAGGCTTCGTTGATGTTGCGGATATCGAGCATTTCGATGTCGCAGGTGATGTCGTTCTCGGCGCAAAAATCCAGTACTTCCTGAGTTTCCGCGATACCGCCAATCAACGAACCGGCCAGCACGCGACGGCTCATTACCAGGTTGGCCGCGTGTACTGGCGGCTCGATCGGCTCGATCAGGCCGACCAGAATGTGGGCGCCGTCGAAACGCAGGGTTTCCAGGTAGGGGTTCAGGTCGTGCTGCACCGGAATGGTGTCGAGCAGGAAGTCGAAGTGCCCGGCAGCAGCCTTCATCTGTTCAGCATCGGTGGATACGATCACATGATCGGCGCCTTGACGATGTGCTTCCTGAGCTTTGGCGGCGGAGCGGGTGAACAGGGTCACTTCAGCGCCCATGGCCTTGGCGAACTTGATGCCCATGTGGCCCAGACCGCCCATGCCCAGAATGCCGACCTTGTCGCCCGCCTTGACGCCGTAGTGCTTGAGCGGCGAATAGGTGGTGATACCTGCGCAGAGAATAGGCGCAGCAGCGGCCGGGTCGAGTTTTTCCGGGACGCGCACGACGAAGTGCTCGGCGACCACGATGCTATTCGAGTAACCGCCCATGGTGTTGCTGCCGTCCACGCGGTCCGGCGTTGCGTAAGTCATGGTCGGGCCTTCCAGGCAGTACTGCTCGAGGTCCGACTTGCAGGCCGAGCATTCGCGGCACGAATCGACCATGCAGCCGACACCGACCATGTCACCGACCTGGTACTGGGTTGCACTGCTGCCGGTGGCAGTGACACGACCGACAATTTCGTGGCCCGGCATCAGCGGGTAGACGGCGATGCCCCATTCGTTGCGTGCCTGGTGAATATCGGAGTGGCAGACGCCGCAATAAAGGATTTCGATGGCAACGTCGTCGGCACGCAGAGCGCGACGTTCGAAGGTCATCGGGGCGAGGGGTGCGGTAGCTGACTGTGCGGCGTAACCGATAGCTGTGTACATGTTTGACCTCGCAAGATGTAACGGAAGAGAGGCGAACCATTGTCCTGATACAGGCTCTTCGCGGCTATGGTGAATCCTCCGTGTTTCATGCCTATTCCTCCGGTCTGATATTTCAGGGTCGGCGCTGAGGCGCAAATCTGCGATGATACGGCTGTCTGTT
The DNA here is from genome assembly GCF_000972175.1 of Pseudomonas syringae pv. coryli str. NCPPB 4273. Lineage (NCBI taxonomy): Bacteria > Pseudomonadati > Pseudomonadota > Gammaproteobacteria > Pseudomonadales > Pseudomonadaceae > Pseudomonas > Pseudomonas syringae pv. coryli. The sequence goes on from NZ_AWQP01000042.1 coordinate 19,858, forward strand.
TCTCTGTCAGGCTGTGCCCATGACCTTACCTGTTGTGCCAGATGGCAATGCCACCCTCGTTTCCCTGATCCAGCCGCTGGCAGTGCGCCCGGGGTTTGTCGCTACGCCGTTGCCGGAGGTCCGCGTGCTTTCGGCGTTTGGTTACGTCGCCAGCAGCCCGCAGATCTACGAGCCGAGCCTGATGATCGTGGTGCAGGGCAGCAAGGTCGCGTGCCTGGGGCCGCGCACGTTCGAATACGGCACTGGGCATTACCTGATTCAGGCGCTCTCTGTACCGTTCAAGTGCGAAACCTTCGCCACTCCGGAAAAGCCGCTTTACGGCGTTTCAGTGGCCATTGACCGCGTGTTGCTCGGTGAGCTGGTGCAGGCGATGGGCCCGGTCACCGGGCACGAGAGTCAGGTGCAGACGCCGGAATCCATGACCTCGGTGCGCATCGACAACACCATGCGCGACAGTGTCGAGCGTCTGCTGCGTTGTCTGCATGATCCGCTGGAGTGTCAGGCCATGGGCCAGGCACGGATTCGCGAGGTGCTGTACACCGCGCTGCGCGGACCGCAGTCGGGGGTGTTGCGTGCGCTGGTCGAACAGCAGGGGCAGTTCGCACGAATTGCCTCGGCCGTGACCTACCTGCATGAGCATTATGACCACGCGTTGAACGTCGACACGCTGGCCAGTTGCGCGAACATGAGCACGTCGACCTTTCATGAGCATTTCAAGCGCAGCACGCTGTTGTCGCCGGTGCAGTACCTCAAGCGCCTGCGCCTGCTCAAGGCTCAGCAATTGCTGGTGGCCGAGGGCCTGGGAGTGGCGCAGGTCGCGTTGAAGGTCGGCTATCAAAGCGCGTCGCAGTTCAGTCGTGAATACAAGCGCTATTTCGAGCGCAGTCCGGGGGAGGAGAGCAGCAACCTGCGTGTCCCCGCCTGAATGAAAAAAAGCCCCGAAAGGGGCTTTTTCTGTTGAGGCTTGCTGCGACCGTTACATATTCGGGTAGGTCGGGCCGCCAGCGCCTTCCGGTGCCACCCAGGTGATGTTCTGCGACGGGTCCTTGATGTCGCAGGTCTTGCAGTGCACGCAGTTCTGCGCGTTGATCTGGAAGCGTTTCTCGCCGTCTTCCTTGGTGATGACTTCATACACGCCAGCCGGGCAATAACGCTGAGCCGGCTCGTCATACAGCGGCAGGTTCTTGCTGATCGGGATGCTCGGATCGGTCAGCTTCAGGTGGCAGGGCTGTTCCTCTTCATGGTTGGTGCTGGAGAGGAATACTGAACTGAGCTTGTCGAAGCTTAGCTTGCCGTCGGGTTTCGGGTAGTCGATCTTCTTCGAGTCGGCTGCCAGCTTGAGGCAGGCGTAGTCCGGCTTGGTGTCATGCAGCGTGAACGGCAGCTTGCCACCGAAAATGTTCTGATCGATGAAGTTGAATGCGCCGCCCTTGATTGCGCCGTACTTGTGGATCGCCACGCCAAAGTTGCGGCTGGCGAACAGCTCTTCATGCAGCCAGCTGGCCTTGAAGGCATCCACGTAGGAGGTCAGCACGTCGCCGCCTTCCTTGCCGGCGAGCAGCGCGTCGGCCACCGAATCGGCAGCCAGCATGCCGGACTTCATGGCCGTATGGCTGCCCTTGATCTTGGCGAAGTTCAGCGTGCCCAGATCGCAGCCGATCAGCGCGCCGCCGGGGAAGACCATTTTCGGCAGGGAGTTCAAGCCGCCCTTGGCAATCGCGCGGGCACCGTAGCTGATGCGCTTGCCGCCTTCCAGGTACTGCTTGACGACCGGGTGATGCTTGTAGCGCTGGAATTCGTCGAACGGCGAGAGGTACGGGTTGCTGTAGGACAGGTCGATGATCAGGCCGACCACGACCTGATTGTTTTCCAGGTGGTAAAGGAACGAGCCGCCCGGATTGTCATCGTCCAGCGGCCAGCCTGCGGTGTGTACCACCAGACCCTGTTCATGTTTTGCCGGATCGACTTCCCAGATTTCCTTGAGGCCGATAGCGTAATGCTGCACGTCGGCTTCGTCGTCGAGCTTGAAGCGCTTGAGCAGCTGCTTGCCGATGTGACCACGGCAGCCTTCGGCGAACAGCGTGTACTTGGCGCGCAGTTCCATGCCGGGGGTGTACAGGCCTTCCTTCGGATTGCCTTCGCGGTCGACACCCAGGTCGCCGGTGACGATGCCGCGTACCATGCCGTTTTCGTCGAACAGCGCTTCCTGTGCGGCAAAGCCCGGATAGATTTCGACACCGAGGTTTTCAGCCTGCTGCGCCAGCCAGCGGCACAGGTTGCCCAGCGAGATGATGTAGTTGCCATGGTTGTGCATGGTCTTGGGGACGAAAAAGTCCGGTATTTTCTGTGCTTTTTCGGCGTCGCGCAGCACATAGATGTCGTCGCGCTTGACCGGCGTGTTGAGCGGAGCGCCCAGTTCCTGCCAGTTGGGGAACAGTTCATTCAGTGCGCGGGGCTCGAACACGGCACCGGAGAGGATGTGTGCACCGACTTCGGAGCCTTTTTCCACCACGCAGACGATGATTTCCTGGCCAGCTTCAGCGGCCTTCTGTTTAAGGCGGCAAGCGGCAGAAAGCCCGGACGGGCCGGCTCCGACGATAACGACGTCGAATTCCATGTATTCGCGTTCCACAGGCTATCTCCTACTCTCAAGGCTCACGGTGTTTTTATGGGCACTGCTTTTTTGGTTGCTGCAGGCCGACGCATGGAGGTATTGAACCGCCCCGTCTTTTAATGGTTCGCATTATATCTACACCACTGCGCGGGTCCAATACAAACGTTTGTTTGAATCGGCCGCAGGCCAGATAAATCAAAGACACCAGACTCGGAACTGGCCGATTTGGCGTATTGACCGGAAAAGGCGTTGCGGTCAATATACGGGCGGTTTTGCGTTTGCCGTAGGCTGAAACGAGGTTCCCGGATTGCGGGCAATCTCTCAAAAGGCATCAGGCAGACGCGCTGCAGGCAACAGGTCAACGTCGCACGGCGCATTTTACACACCCAGCCGCTGCTTGACGGGTGACTCCCGGCTTTTATACGGCTTTTTAAAGCCGTCCGAATGGCCTGCACGCATAGCGATTGCTTGTTGAGGACACATATCGATCGCCTGGTGCCGCCGGGCGACTTCTTTTCACCGGAGAGTGAGGAATCCATGAAGGTTCTTGTAGCTGTCAAACGAGTGGTCGACTACAACGTCAAGGTTCGCGTCAAGGCGGACAACTCCGGCGTCGATCTTGCCAACGTCAAAATGTCCATGAACCCGTTCTGCGAAATCGCCGTTGAAGAGGCGGTTCGTCTTAAAGAGAAGGGTGTAGCCACCGAAATCGTCGTCGTCACCATCGGCCCGACCACCGCTCAGGAACAACTGCGTACCGCCCTGGCACTGGGTGCCGACCGTGCCGTGCTGGTCGAGTCCGCCGAGGAACTGACTTCTCTGGCCGTGGCCAAGCTGCTCAAGGCCGTGGTCGACAAGGAGCAGCCACAACTGGTGATCCTTGGCAAACAGGCCATCGACAGTGATAACAACCAGACCGGCCAGATGCTGGCTGCGTTGAGCGGCTACCCGCAGGGTACGTTCGCATCCAAGGTTGAAGTGACCGGTGACAAGGTCGCCGTAACCCGTGAAATCGACGGCGGCCTGCAGACTGTTTCCCTGAGCCTGCCAGCCATCGTGACCACGGACCTGCGTCTGAACGAGCCACGCTACGCTTCGCTGCCCAACATCATGAAGGCCAAGAAGAAGCCGCTCGAAGTGCTGACCCCGGATGCACTGGGCGTTTCCACGGCCTCGACCAACAAGACCCTCAAGGTCGAAGCGCCGGCTGCACGCAGCGCCGGCATCAAGGTCAAGTCGGTGGCTGAACTGGTCGAGAAACTGAAAAACGAAGCGAAGGTAATCTAAATGACGATCCTGGTTATCGCTGAACACGACAATGCGACCGTAGCCCCGGCTACGCTCAACACCCTTGCTGCTGCCCAGAAGATCGGCGGTGACATTCATTTGCTGGTGGCCGGTTCCGGCGTGAGCGCCGTTGCCGACGCAGCCGCCAAAATTGCCGGTGTGACCAAGGTCCTGGTGGCCGATCACGAAGCCTACGCGCACCAACTGCCTGAAAACATCGCACCGCTGGTCGTGGAGCTGGCTGCGGGCCATAGCCATGTTCTGGCCGCGGCAACGTCCAATGGCAAGAACATCCTGCCGCGCGTCGCCGCTCAGTTGGATGTCGATCAGATCTCCGAGATCGTTTCGGTGGTTTCCGCCGACACCTTCACGCGTCCGATCTACGCCGGTAACGCCATCGCCACCGTGCAGTCGACGGCTGCGGTCAAGGTCATCACCGTACGTGCCACCGGCTTCGACCCGGTGGCTGCAGAGGGTGGCTCGGCCGCTGTTGAAGCGGTTTCGGCTGCTCACGATGCCGGCAAGTCTAGCTTCGTCGGTGAAGAGCTGGCCAAATCCGATCGTCCGGAGCTGACAGCAGCGAAGATCGTCGTTTCCGGTGGTCGCGGCATGCAGAACGGTGACAACTTCAGGCACCTGTACACGCTGGCCGACAAGCTCGGTGCGGCAGTGGGCGCTTCCCGTGCTGCGGTCGATGCCGGTTTCGTACCCAACGACATGCAGGTCGGTCAGACCGGCAAGATCGTTGCTCCCCAGCTGTACATCGCGGTCGGTATTTCCGGTGCCATTCAGCATCTGGCCGGTATGAAGGATTCCAAGGTGATCGTTGCGATCAACAAGGATGAAGAGGCGCCGATCTTCCAGGTCGCCGATTACGGTCTGGTGGCTGACTTGTTCGAAGCCATCCCTGAGCTGGAGAAGCTGGTTTAAGCCACGCGCTTCCACTATAAAGAGAACCCGTTCCATTCGGGGTTCGCGCACCGGCGGTTTGCGGTGCGCCTGCCCGGATCGAACGGGTTTTTTATTGGGTATCGAAAGGACTTTTCATGGTGCATTCCCGGCTGCTGTCTTCGCTTCTCTTCGGGCTGATCGCGCTGCCGACGCTGGCCTTCGCCGCAGGCAAGTGCGAGCGTCTGATCGTGACCGGCAGCCCGGACGCGCCGCCTTATCTGTGGCGTGATCCCCAGGACCCGCGTCACCTGATGGGCGCCAATGCCGATCTGCTGACTCAGGCAGCGGGCGAGCTGGGTATCAAGGTTGAGTTTCTGTATGGCGGCAAGCGCAGTCAGGCACTCGAAGAGGTGCGCACCGGGCGCATGGACCTGCTGGCTGACGCGCCGTTGAACGCGGCACAACTCGAAGCGCTGGATTACATTCATCCGCCGATCGTGCAGAACGAAATCATGGTCTGGACGCGTCACGATCACAGTGTGCCGTTCAATGCCGTCAGCGAGCTGCAGGGTCATCCCGGCGCCATGTCGGAAAAGACCCGCCTGACGCCATCCTTTGATGCGCTGGCCAGACAGAGTCTGACCCTGGAGAGGGTGCCTGCACTTACGCCCGCGTTCCAGAAGCTGGCCTTGGGTGAGGTGGATTACGTGCTTGCCGGGCGTTATGCCGGTCTGGTCATGGTGCAGACCCTGGGGCTTTCCAAAGACCTGATAGCGCAGCCTCTACCGGTCGATACGCCGGGTTTTTATCTGGCCTTGTCGTTCAACTCGGCTTGCAATGAACCATGGTTGCGCGGACAGCTGGCGAAAAAGATGACAGAATCGGCCGCCTCTGGCCTTGCGGGCGATGTCATCAGGCACAACCTGGAGTTGTGGAAAGCCCAACTGCTGCAACCTGCCAGCGCCAGCGCACCCAACAAGTAGGGATGTTTTTGTGAGTATTCGTTTTTCAATTGCCGTCATGGCAATCGCCACGCTGGCCGGTTGCGCCAGTGATCCGGTACCAACCGAGCAGTTCAAACTGACCGAGCAGGCGCTGGAGCAGGCCAAGGCGGTCGGCGCCAGTGACGATCAACCCGAGATGGAAGTCGCCCAGGCCGGATTCGCCGAAGCCCGCGCCTCCATGGCAATCCACGCCTACAAGGACGCGCGCATGAAAGCCGAGCAGGCCGAACTTGATGCGCGCCTGGCCGAAGCGCGAGTGCTGACCCTCAAGAGCCAGGAGCAGGTCAATCAGTTGAATACCCGCCTCAATCGCTTGCGCAAGCAGCTGGGGGAGGCGCAATGAACCGTATTCCCCGTGTCCTGAGTGTGTGTCTGTTGCTAGGGTCGGCTGGCCTTTACGGTTGTGCCGGTCACAAGGACAGCGGCCAGGCCTTGCAGCAGGCCAGTGCCGACTTCCAGAAGGTCAAGGAAGATACCGATGTGCTGCGCAGTGCGCCCAAAGATGTCATTCGCGCGGGTGAGTCGCTGGCCCGCGCCGAGCGTCTGTCCAGCTACCTGGGGAGCGGTGCCGATGTCGCTCACTACGCCTACCTCAGCAGCCGTTACAGCGAAATCGCGCGTGAGCACAGCAACCTGATGCTGAGTCAGGAGCGTCTGGCAAAAATGGACATGGAGCGTCAGCGTATGCAGCTGGCACTGCGTGAAGCCAAGCTGGCCAGCGCCCAGCAGCAGGGCCGTTGGCTGGAGGATCAGATCCTCAGCCTGGCCACCACCGAAACCGACCGCGGCCTGGTCATGACCCTGGGTGATGTGCTGTTCGACGCCGGGCATGCCGAGCTGAAAAACTCCGCCAGCCGTACCATTCTCAAGGTTGTGCAGTTTCTGCAGATCAACCCGCGCCGAGTGGTCCGGATCGAAGGTTATACCGACAGCACGGGCGATCGTCAGGAGAACCTGAAACTCTCGAAAGACCGGGCACAGGCCGTTGCTGACGTGCTGATGGACCTGGGTATCGATGAAAAGCGTATCCACGTCGAAGGCTATGGGCAGGAGTTTCCTGTGAATGCCAATACCTCCGAGCGGGGCCGTGCGCAAAACAGGCGTGTCGAGATCGTTTTCTCGGACGAAAAAGGTCAGCTGGGCGCAGCTCGCTGATAAAAAGCCGATGAAAAGCCCGACGCCGGAAACGGCCTCGGGCTTTTTTGTCTTTAATCACATTGATTATGGCGTTTCTGCCCGCGTTTATTTTCACTCAGCAATCATCAATGCTGGCCTGATTTCAAACTGTTCCCGTACACTTCCGATCTGTGCCGGTTATTACGCATCTGTATTTTCAAAAATAATAAATCACCGGTCTTTTGAGGCTGTGTCATGACCAATCTCTTGCTCTACCAGCGTATCGCTCAGCAGTTGGCCGAAGACATCCGTCGTGGTGTGTATCAGCCAGGCGAGCGGGTGCCGTCCGTCCGCAAAATGAGTTCGCAGCTCAACGTCAGCCATGCCACTGTATTGCAGGCTTACGCGAACCTTGAAGACCAGGGGCTGATCCGCGCACGGCCCCAGTCCGGCTACTACGTCCATCAAACGCCCGCGCTGACGGCTTCGACCCCAGATATCGCTCGGGTCGAGCGGCCCGGCCTGGTCACGCGCAGCAGCATTATCCAGCAGGTGCTCGAAGAGTCCCGCCGCGAAGGTGTGTTCGCCCTCGGGGCTGCGGTGCCTCATGTGGATTACCTGCCGGTGCGCGCGCTGCATCAGCAACTGGCCAAGGTCACGCGTTTTCACAGCCCGCGGGCCTTCAGTTACATGTTCAGCCCTGGCTTCGAACCCTTGCGCAGGCAGGTCGCCATCCGCATGCGCGACGCCGGCGTGGTGGTCGACCCGTCTGAGGTGGTGATCACTCACGGCTGCGTGGATGCGCTGCAGATGGCGCTGCGGGTGCTGACCCGGCCCGGCGATCTGATAGCCGCCGAATCGCCAGCCTATTACGGGTTGCTGCAACTTGCCGACCTGCTGGGTTTGAAAGTCATCGAAATCCCCAGTGATCCGGCCACCGGCATCAGTCTTGAAGCCTTGCAGCTGGCGGCCAATCAATGGTCCATCAAGGCTCTGGTACTGACCTCGCGGCTGAGCAATCCACTGGGCGGCACCATGCCGGAGGAGCGGCAGAAAAACCTGCTGCGTCTGACCTCGGATTTCGATATCCAGGTGGTTGAAGACGACGTCTACGGCGAGTTGATGTTCGAAGTAGGGCGGACCAAGGCGCTCAAGGCGTTCGACCGGCTGGGGAGGGTGATTTACTGCTCAAGCTTCTCCAAGACCCTGTCGCCGGGTGTGCGTGTCGGCTGGATGATAGCCGGCAAGTACCAGGCGGAAATTCAGCGTCTGCAAACCTTCAGTACTCACTCGGCGTGCAGTGTCACGCAAATGGCCGTCGCGGCTTACCTCGAAAACGGTGGCTACGATCGGCACCTGCGCTTCATTCGTCTCGAATACCGCAAGAACCTCAGTGCCTACCAGCTGGCGGTGCAGCAGTTCTTTCCCGAAGGTACGCAGATGAGTCGTCCCGCAGGGGGCTTTATCCTGTGGGTCAGTCTGCCGGGCAGAGTCAATACCCAGGAATTGCACGTGCGTGCGCTCGAGCAGGGCATCAGCATCGCGCCCGGGCTGATTTTCAGCAATACCGAGCAGTTCAACCACTGTATTCGTTTGAATTGCGGCATGAAATGGAACAAGGAAGCCGAGCGCGCATTGATGACATTGGGGATTCTGGCCAAGCAGTTATGTCAGGAGGCTGTTCAGGCTTATTGATTGGCAAAGATATTTGTCAATTCTTCGGAACTCTTGTCTTGTCAGGTTGGCCTCAAAAGGACAGCATGTGTTTCTTTCCGGCTTTTTGCCACTGCCTTGCCTGACTTTTTGCCTATGAATGTTTTTCGCTGTCTCGGATTGCTTGTCGTCGTACTTCTGAGTGGTTGTGACGCTCCGGATACCTCTGTGCCCAAACCCAGGACCGAGGCGGTTATCACCGCGCCGGTATCGCCCGAGGTGCATCTGAAGACTGAGGCACCTGCGCAGGCAGTCGCCACCGATGCCAAGCAAATCAAGGCGCCGGACACCATGCATCAGCTGATGCCGGGCGTGCCAGTCGTGCCTGTGGTGGTCGGAAAGGAAAAATCAGAACCTGCAGCCCCTCAGAGCGTCAAATCGGCGACTTCCGAAAAAGCCTCTTCCAGGGTTGCGGCAGCCAAGGCACCTGCGAGCAAGCGCAAGAACGCCAAGGATGCCAAGACCGCCAGCGTCAAGGATGTGCGAATCAAAGCACCCAAGCTGGACCTGAGCCTGCCTCCCGAGCTGGTCAAGGAACTCGACCCGCCTGCCAAGGTGATTACCAACAAGCGCAAGCCGATATTGCCGCAGATGTTCAGCGACAAGGGCGATTCTGCGAACCCCGGCCCGTTCGAGCTCGAGGGGCGATTGCTGACCAACGAAATGCAATTGCAGATGCGTAATGACAACCGTCGCGATGTAGAAGGCGCTGCGCTGGACTTCAAATTCAAGCAGTAAGTCCTGCCTGTCGTCCGATACGGCGTTTTCAAACAGACGTTTTGACGGTTAATATCCCTTCTCTTTTTCAATTTTCAAACAAGGGTGTGTGGTCATGGACTGCCGTTCCGGTTGTGGCGCGTGCTGCATAGCGCCTTCCATCACGTCTCCCATACCCGGTATGCCTGACGGAAAGCCTGCTGGCGAGCGCTGTCTGCATCTGTCGGTCGAGTTTTTGTGCGCCTTGTTCGGCAGGGCTGAGCGGCCCGCGGTGTGCAGTCAGTTCAAGGCGGCAGAGGATGTCTGCGGTGCCGATCAGGCGGATGCCATTCGCCTGATCGGTTGGTGGGAAAAAGCCACTGCTGTGGCCTGAAAAAGTGTTTTCGAGCACAAATGCTTCTTCGGAACTTCAAAACAAGGAATAAAACAATGGGTCCGCTGTATCGCATGGCTGTTGCTTGTGGCTTCACTGTAATGCTTGCCGGAACGGCGCAGGCTGAAGAGTGGAAAGAGGTCAAGAATCAGGATGGCATCAAGGTCTCGTTGAGCGACGTGCCTGGGTCCGATTACAAGGCGTATCAGGGTATTGCGCTGATCAACGCCAGCGTGAGCAAGTTGCGTGCCCTTCAGGAGGATGTCGCGGGGGCCTGCGCCTGGATTCATGAGTGCAAGTTGCAGAAAGTGCTCAAGCACGAAGGCAACAAGACCTGGACCTACAGCCAGTTCAATACGCCCTGGCCGGTGACGCCTCGCGATTCCGTGTTGTTGATCACCACTCAGGAAGGTGCTGACGGGAGTGTTACCCGTAACCTCGAAGAGCAGCCTTCGTATATCCCCGAGGAGAAGGGCTATGTGCGGGTGACCGAGGTCAAAGGCTTCTGGAAAATGGTGCCGAAGGGGCCGAACCAGACTGAAGTGACCTATCAGGTTCACACCGAGCCGGGTGGCAGTGTGCCGTCGATGCTGGCCAACAAGTTCGTTGTCGATGCACCGTACAACACCTTGAAAGCGCTCAGGGAGCGTGCCGCGCAAAGCAAATGATCCGCACTGGATAGCGCGCACAAAAAAGGGCTGCCAATGGCAGCCCTTTTTTTGCGCGTGGCGCTTACTTGCGGTCTTGCAGGGCGACGATGTCGCGTTGCACGTTGCCGGTGTACAGCTGACGAGGGCGACCGATCTTGTAAGGGCTGGAGAGCATTTCCTTCCAGTGCGAGATCCAGCCGACAGTCCGCGCCAGGGCGAAGATCACGGTGAACATGCTGGTCGGAATGCCGATGGCCTTGAGGATGATGCCCGAATAGAAGTCGACGTTCGGGTACAGCGAACGCTCGATGAAGTATGGGTCGGTCAGGGCGATCTCTTCGAGGCGCATGGCCAGTTCGAGTTGAGGATCGTTGGTGATGCCCAGCTCTTTCAGTACTTCGTCGCAGGTCTGCTTCATTACGGTGGCGCGCGGGTCACGGTTCTTGTACACGCGGTGGCCGAAGCCCATGAGCTTGAACGGATCGTTCTTGTCCTTGGCCTTGGCAATGAACGTGTCGATGTTCGACACATCGCCGATTTCATCGAGCATGGTCAGTACCGCTTCGTTGGCGCCGCCGTGGGCAGGGCCCCAGAGCGCTGCGATACCGGCTGCGATACAGGCGAACGGGTTGGCCCCGGAAGAGCCTGCCATACGCACGGTAGAGGTCGAAGCGTTCTGCTCGTGATCGGCGTGGAGGATGAAGATCTTGTCCATCGCCTTGGCCAGCACCGGGCTGATCGGTTTGATCTCGCACGGGGTGTTGAACATCATGTGCAGGAAGTTTTCCGCGTAGCTGAGGTCGTTACGCGGGTACATCATGGGTTGACCCATGGAGTACTTGTAGACCATCGCTGCCAGGGTCGGCATCTTGGCGACCAGGCGTACCGCGGAAATCTCGCGGTGCTGCGGGTTATTGATGTCCAGCGAGTCGTGGTAGAACGCTGACAGGGCGCCGACTACGCCACACATGACGGCCATCGGGTGGGCGTCGCGGCGGAAACCGTTGAAAAAGGTCTTGAGCTGTTCGTGAACCATCGTGTGGTTCTTGACCACGGCCACGAACTGGGCTTTCTGCTCGGCGGTGGGCAGTTCACCGTTGAGCAGCAGGTAGCAGGTTTCGAGGTAGTCGGACTGCTCGGCCAGTTGTTCGATCGGGTAGCCGCGGTGTAGCAGAATGCCATTATCACCATCGATGTAGGTGATCTTCGAGTCGCAAGAGGCCGTGGACATGAAGCCAGGGTCAAATGTGAAGCGGCCGGTGGCGGTCAGGCCGCGTACGTCGATCACGTCCGGACCCACTGTACCGGTCAGAATTGGCAGCTCGACGGGGGCAGCGCCCTCGATGATCAACTGCGCTTTTTTGTCAGCCATGTGGCCTCCTATTTATGCTTCAAATCATCAGACAGGCCCCCCACGCAGGGCCCGCATCACTATAGTGAGATAAATTCTAAAGTCAATTTGCCTAAAGTCGTGTTCCGCAAGGGCTCGGCCGTGGATTTTGCAGACGGTTTACTGCCGTTTACGCCTTTTGTCGCGGCAACGCAATCCGCTATTGGCGGTACGTCTGCGCGTTGTCATTAGTAACCTAACTGTCTATACTCGGCGTCCGACCGCCAGAGGCTTTTGGCCTGTTTCAAGGGGGTCGTCACTTCCTGGGTGGTGGGTACCTGACCAGTGCACTTCCCAACAACTTGCCCTGATTGTTAGGGGCTCTTCAGTGTGAAAAAAAGCCGTGAATAGCCAACGACCTGTAAATCTAGACCTAAGGACCATCAAGCTCCCAGTCACCGCTTACACGTCCATCCTTCACCGCATCTCCGGTGTCATCCTCTTTGTCGGTATTGCAATCATGCTGTATGCAATGGACAAGTCGCTGGCCTCCGAAGAGGGATTTGGTGAAGTCAAGGCGTATATGACCAGTCCGCTGGCCAAGCTGATCATCTGGGGACTTCTGTCTGCCCTGCTGTACCACCTGGTGGCCGGTATTCGTCACCTCATCATGGACTCGGGGGTAGGCGAGACGCTTGAAGGCGGCAAGCTGGGCTCCAAAATCGTTATCGCGGTCTCCGTGATTCTGATTCTTCTGGCGGGAGTATGGATATGGTAACCAACGTCACCAACCTGTCGCGTTCGGGCCTCTATGACTGGATGGCTCAGCGTGTTTCCGCAGTCGTGCTCGCGGCTTATTTCATTTTCCTGATCGGTTACATGGTCTTTCACCCGGGTCTGAGCTACGCCCAATGGCATGGTCTGTTCGCTCACAACGGAATGCGTATCTTCAGTCTCCTGGCCCTCGTTGCCCTTGGCGCTCACGCCTGGGTCGGCATGTGGACCATCGCGACCGACTACCTGACGCCGATGGCGCTGGGCAAGTCCGCAACTGCAGTACGTTTCCTGTTCCAGGCGGTATGTGGCGTTCTGATGTTCGCCTACTTCGTCTGGGGCGTGCAGATTCTTTGGGGTATCTGATCCATGGCTAACATTAATGCGCTTTCTTTCGACGCCATCATCATTGGTGGTGGCGGTGCCGGCATGCGCGCTGCGCTGCAGCTCGCCCAGGGCGGTCACAAGACTGCCGTGGTCACCAAGGTCTTCCCGACCCGCTCGCACACCGTATCCGCCCAGGGTGGCATCACCTGTGCAATCGCTTCCGCCGATCCGAACGATGACTGGCGCTGGCACATGTACGATACCGTCAAGGGTTCCGACTACATCGGTGACCAGGACGCTATCGAATACATGTGTTCCGTAGGTCCGGAAGCGGTCTTCGAGCTCGAGCACATGGGCCTGCCGTTCTCCCGTACCGAGCAGGGCCGTATCTACCAGCGTCCGTTCGGTGGCCAGTCCAAGGACTTCGGCAAGGGCGGGCAGGCTGCCCGTACCTGCGCTGCCGCCGACCGTACCGGTCACGCGCTGCTGCACACCCTGTATCAGGCCAACCTGAAGGCCGGCACTGTATTCCTCAACGAATACTATGCAGTTGATCTGGTGAAGAACAACGATGGCGCCTTTGTCGGCATCATCGCGATCTGCATCGAGACGGGCGAAACCTCGTACATCCGCGCCAATGCAACCGTGCTGGCGACTGGCGGTGCAGGCCGTATCTACTCGTCGACCACCAACGCCCTGATCAATACCGGTGACGGTATCGGCATGGCGCTGCGTGCCGGTGTGCCGGTTCAGGACATCGAAATGTGGCAGTTCCACCCGACCGGTATTGCCGGCGCAGGTGTACTGGTCACCGAAGGTTGTCGCGGTGAAGGCGGTTACCTGATCAACAAGCACGGTGAGCGTTTCATGGAGCGTTATGCTCCGAACGCCAAGGACCTTGCCGGTCGTGACGTTGTGGCACGTTCCATGGTCAAGGAAATCATTGCCGGTAACGGCTGTGGTCCCGATGGCGATCACGTGATGCTCAAGCTCGATCACCTTGGCGAAGAAGTGCTGCACAGCCGTCTGCCAGGCATCATGGAGCTGTCCAAGACCTTCGCTCACGTCGATCCTGCAACCGCGCCGATTCCTGTCGTACCGACCTGCCACTACATGATGGGCGGCGTTGCCACCAACATTCATGGTCAGGCGATCACTCAGGATGCGGCGGGCGTCGACCAGATCATTCCAGGTCTGTTCGCGGTAGGTGAAGTGGCTTGTGTATCGGTTCACGGCGCCAACCGTCTGGGCGGCAACTCGCTGCTCGATCTGGTGGTGTTCGGCCGCGCTGCGGGTATCCACCTGGAGCAGGCTCTGCGTGAGGGCGTCGATTATGCACGCGCTTCCGAGTCCGACATCGATGCTGCCCTCGCACGCCTTGCCGGCCTGAACGAGCGCACCACCGGTGAAGACGTTGCGTCGCTGCGTAAAGAACTGCAGAGCTGCATGCAGAACTACTTCGGTGTGTTCCGTACTGGCGAATACATGCAGAAGGGTATTGCCCAGCTGGCTGATCTGCGTGTGCGTATCGCCAACGTCAAGATCAACGACAAGAGCCAGGCGTTCAACACCGCCCGTATCGAAGCGCTTGAACTGCAAAACCTGCTGGAAGTTGCCGAAGCCACGGCGATTGCCGCAGAGCATCGTAAAGAGTCCCGCGGCGCTCACGCTCGCGAAGACTTCGAAGATCGCGACGACGAGAACTGGTTGTGCCACACCCTGTATTTCCCGGGTGACAAGCGCGTGACCAAGCGTGCCGTGAACTTCTCGCCGAAGACTGTTCCGACTTTTGAACCCAAGATTCGGACTTATTAAGGGGTGGCCGATATGTTGCAAGTCAGTGTTTATCGTTACAACCCTGAGCAGGACGCCGCGCCGTTCATGCAGGAGTTTCAGGTCGATACCGGTGGCAAGGACCTGATGGTGCTGGACGTGCTCGCCCTGGTCAAAGAACAGGATCAAGGGTTCTCTTATCGTCGCTCGTGCCGTGAAGGCGTGTGCGGTTCCGACGGCATGAACATCAACGGCAAGAACGGCCTGGCCTGCATCACGCCGCTGTCGGCTGTCGTTGCCAAGAACAAGCTGATCGTACGTCCGCTGCCTGGTTTGCCGGTTATCCGTGACCTGGTCGTCGATATGAGCATCTTCTACAAGCAGTACGAGAAGGTGAAGCCGTTCCTGCAGAACGACACGCCGGCTCCGGCCATCGAACGTCTGCAAACGCCGGAAGAGCGCGAAAAGCTCGATGGTCTGTACGAGTGCATCCTGTGCGCTTGCTGCTCGACTTCCTGCCCGTCCTTCTGGTGGAACCCCGACAAGTTCCTGGGTCCTGCTGCACTGCTGCAAGCCTACCGTTTCCTGGCTGACAGCCGTGATACTCGCACCAGTGAGCGTCTGGCTTCGCTTGACGATCCGTTCAGCGTATTCCGCTGCCGCGGCATCATGAACTGCGTCAACGTCTGTCCGAAGGGCCTTAACCCAACCAAGGCTATCGGTCACGTACGCAACATGTTGTTGCAGAACGGCGTCTGATTTATCGCTTTATCTGTTACACCGTTGCACTGAAGTGGCTACGGCGCAGGCTTCAACCGGCGCCGTAGTTTTAACCTGAGCAGTAGCTCGCAAAGCTGCGGCTCTTATTTTGAAGAAATGAGACCAGCAGGGGCATCCGGGCTGGTACCCGGACTATCTGCGTGATCCCTGGTGACTTGATACAGTCGCTGCACACGACTATTTCAGGATTGCTCTGGTGTCTTCGCCGGTGGTGTCCCCTTACCGAGGGTGACCAAGCATGCAAGAAAGCGTGATGCAGCGCATGTGGAACAGTGCCCACCTATCCGGTGGTAACGCTGCCTATGTGGAAGAGCTCTATGAGCTTTACCTGCACGACCCTAACGCTGTGCCAGAAGAATGGCGCACCTACTTTCAGAAGTTGCCAGCAGACGGCAGCTCTGCCACTGATGTATCGCACTCGACCATTCGCGATCATTTCGTGTTGCTGGCCAAAAACCAGCGCCGCGCTCAACCGGTGTCCGCCGGCAGTGTGAGCAGCGAACACGAGAAGAAGCAGGTTGAAGTGCTGCGACTGATCCAGGCATATCGGATGCGTGGCCACCAGGCTGCCCAACTCGATCCGCTGGGCCTGTGGCAGCGCCCTGCGCCTGCGGATCTGTCGATCAATCATTACGGCTTGACCAATGCCGATCTCGATACGACCTTCCGTGCCGGCGACCTGTTCATCGGCAAAGAGGAAGCGAGCCTACGCGAAATTCATGAAGCGTTGCAGCAGACATATTGTCGCACCATCGGCTCCGAGTTCACTCACATCGTGGATTCCGAGCAGCGCAACTGGTTCATGCAGCGTCTCGAGAGTGTTCGTGGCCGTCCGGTGTTCTCGGCTGACATTCAGAGCCACCTGCTCGAGCGTGTTACCGCAGCTGAAGGCCTCGAAAAATACCTGGGCACCAAATACCCGGGCACCAAGCGTTTCGGTCTGGAAGGCGGCGAAAGCCTGATTCCGATGCTCGACGAGCTGATTCAGCGTTCCGGGTCCTATGGCACCAAGGAAGTCGTGATCGGCATGGCCCACCGTGGCCGCCTCAACGTACTGGTGAACACCTTCGGCAAGAATCCTCGCGACCTGTTCGACGAGTTCGAAGGCAAGAAGAAAGTGGAGCTGGGTTCCGGTGACGTCAAATACCACCAGGGCTTCTCTTCCAACGTGATGACCGCAGGCGGTGAGGTCCACCTCGCCATGGCCTTCAACCCGTCTCACCTGGAGATCGTGTCTCCAGTGGTCGAGGGTTCGGTGCGTGCGCGTCAGGATCGTCGCAACGATCCGAACGGCGACAAGGTTCTGCCGATTTCCCTCCACGGCGACGCGGCCTTTGCCGGCCAGGGCGTGGTCATGGAAACCTTCCAGATGTCGCAGACTCGCGGCTTCAAGACGGGCGGCACGATCCACATCGTCATCAACAACCAGGTGGGCTTCACCATCAGCAACCCGCTGGACTCGCGTTCTACCGAGTACGCCACCGACGTTGCCAAGATGATCCAGGCACCGATCCTCCATGTGAATGGGGATGATCCGGAAGCCGTGATGTTCGTGACCCAGTTGGCCATCGATTACCGCATGCAGTTCAAGCGTGACATCGTGATCGATCTGGTCTGCTACCGTCGCCGTGGTCACAACGAAGCTGACGAGCCTAGCGGCACCCAGCCTCTGATGTACCAGCAGATCACCAAGCAGCGCACCACCCGCGAGCTGTATGCCGAGCATCTGATCAAGACCGGCGTTCTCGACGATGCCCGCGTTCAGGCCAAGGTCGACGACTACCGCAGCGCGCTGGACAACGGTCTGCACGTGGTGAAAAGCCTGGTCAAGGAGCCGAACAAGGAATTGTTCGTCGACTGGCGTCCATACCTGGGCCATGCCTGGACTGCGCGTCACGACACCCGCTTCGATCTCAAGACCCTGCAGGAACTGTCCGCCAAGCTCATGGAGTTGCCGGAAGGCTTCGTCGTGCAGCGTCAGGTTCAGAAGATCTACGAAGACCGCCAGAAGATGCAGGCCGGTGGCTTGCCGATCAACTGGGGTTACGCCGAAACCATGGCGTACGCCACACTGGCCTTCGAAGGTCACCCGATCCGCATGACGGGGCAGGACATCGGTCGCGGTACGTTCTCGCACCGTCACGCCGTGCTGCACAACCAGAAAGACGCCGGGACCTATATCCCGCTGCAGAATCTGTACTCCGGTCAGCCACGTTTCGACCTGTACGACTCGTTCCTTTCGGAAGAGGCTGTACTGGCATTCGAATACGGCTATTCGACCACCCAGCCTGATGCGCTGGTTATCTGGGAAGCCCAGTTCGGCGACTTCGCCAACGGTGCCCAAGTGGTTGTCGACCAGTTCATCACCAGCGGCGAGCACAAGTGGGGCCGTCTGTGCGGTCTGACCATGCTGTTGCCTCACGGCTATGAAGGGCAGGGGCCAGAGCACTCGTCGGCACGTCTGGAGCGTTACCTGCAATTGTGCGCCGAGCACAACATTCAGGTGTGCGTACCGACGACTCCGGCGCAGATCTATCACTTGTTGCGTCGTCAGGTCATCCGTCCGCTGCGCAAGCCGCTGATCGTGCTGACACCGAAGTCGCTGCTGCGTCACAAGCTGGCTGTTTCGACCCTGGAAGATCTGGCCGAAGGCTCGTTCCAGACCGTCATTCCGGAAATCGATACCCTCGATCCGGCCAAGGTCACGCGTCTGGTGCTGTGCAGCGGCAAGGTCTACTACGACCTGCTGGAAAAACGCCGTGCCGAAGGGCGTGAAGACATCGCCATCGTTCGCCTCGAGCAGCTGTATCCGTTCCCTGAAGATGATTTGATGGAAACCATCGCGCCTTACACCAACCTGCAGCATGTGGTCTGGTGTCAGGAAGAACCGATGAACCAGGGTGCCTGGTACAGCAGTCAACACCACCTGCGTCGCAGCATGGGCAACCACAAACGTGAACTCGTTCTCGAGTACGCCGGTCGTGATGCTTCTGCCGCTCCAGCGTGTGGTTATGCGTCGATGCACGCCGAGCAGCAGGAAAAACTGCTGCAAGATGCCTTCACTGTTTAACGCCTTCGAGCATTAGAAACCGAATTAAGGAATTACAGATAATGGCTATCGAGATTAAAGCCCCCTCTTTCCCGGAATCCGTTGCCGACGGCACCATTTCCAAGTGGTACAAAAAAGAGGGTGATGCGGTAAAGCGTGACGAAATGCTGGTCGATATCGAGACTGACAAGGTTGTCCTCGAAGTGCTGGCCGAAGCTGACGGCGTGATGGGCGCGATCACCAAGGAAGAGGGCGCCATCGTCCTGTCCAACGAAGTGCTCGGGACATTGAATGACGGTGCTACAGCATCTGCTGCTCCGGCACCTGCTGCTGCTGCGCCTGCCTCGGCGTCTGCTTCGGCACCCGCCGCTGCACCGGCTGCATCTGCTGGCGAAGAAGACCCGATTGCTGCGCCTGCTGCGCGTCAACTGGCTGAAGAAAACGGCATCAATCTGGCCAGCCTCAAGGGCACCGGTAAAGACGGCCGTATCACCAAGGAAGACGTGGTTGCTGCCGTTGAAGCGAAGAAATCCGCTCCGGCCGCTGCACCTGCTGCCAAGCCTGCCGCCGCCGCTGCTCCTGTCGTCGCCGCTGGCGATCGCACCGAGAAGCGTGTGCCGATGACCCGCGTGCGTGCAACCGTTGCCAAGCGTCTGGTCGAAGCTCAGTCGAACATGGCGATGCTGACCACGTTCAACGAAGTCGACATGACCGAAGTCATGGCGCTGCGTTCGAAGTACAAGGACCTGTTCGAGAAGTCGCACAACGGCGTACGTCTGGGCTTCATGTCGTTCTTCGTCAAGGCAGCCACCGAGGCGCTGAAACGCTTCCCGGCCGTCAACGCGTCGATCGATGGTTCCGACATCGTTTACCACGGCTATGCCGACGTCGGTGTAGCGGTTTCCAGCGATCGCGGTCTGGTCGTACCGGTTCTGCGTAACGCAGAGCACATGAGCCTGGCTGAAATCGAAGGCGGCATCGCCACCTTCGGCAAGAAAGCCCGCGACGGTAAGCTGTCCATCGACGAGATGACCGGCGGTACGTTCACCATCACCAATGGTGGTACTTTCGGTTCGATGATGTCGACGCCGATCGTCAACCCGCCACAGGCTGCAATTCTGGGTATGCACAACATTCTGCAGCGTCCGATGGCGGTCAATGGTCAGGTCGTGATTCGCCCGATGATGTATCTGGCGTTGTCGTACGATCACCGTTTGATCGACGGCAAGGAAGCGGTAACCTTCCTCGTGACCATCAAGAACCTGCTGGAAGATCCGGCTCGTCTGCTGCTGGATATTTGATGACGCAGTCCCGGGCTGCACACGACAGGCTGCGCAAGAGCGCAGTCTGTCGCACAGACCGGGTCTTGCAGATTACATCTAATGAACAGGCTGCAACGCTCGTCTGTAAAGCATCACAGACCTGTCTGCAGCTTGCAGGTTAAAGCTCGCAGCTATAGAGGAATTCTTTTTTATGTCCCAGAAATTCGACGTGGTAGTGATTGGCGCAGGCCCTGGCGGTTATGTTGCCGCCATCAAGGCTGCGCAACTTGGTCTCAAGACTGCCTGCATCGAGAAGTATCAGGACAAGGAGGGCAAACTGGCCCTCGGCGGTACCTGCCTGAACGTGGGTTGCATTCCTTCCAAGGCACTGCTCGACAGCTCCTGGAAATTCTATGAAGCCAAGAACGGCTTCAGCGTACATGGCATCTCGACCTCTGAACTGAACATCGACGTTCCAGCGATGATCGGCCGCAAGTCGACCATCGTCAAAGGCCTGACCGGCGGCGTCGCCAGCCTGTTCAAAGCCAACGGCGTGACCACTCTGCAGGGCCACGGCAAACTGCTGGCCGGCAAGAAGGTTGAGCTGACTGCAGCCGACGGCACTGTCGAAATCATCGAAGCGGACCATGTGATCCTGGCATCGGGCTCGCGTCCTATCGACATTCCGCCTGCTCCGGTAGACCAGAAAGTCATCGTCGATTCGACCGGTGCTCTTGAATTCCAGCAGGTCCCACAGCGTCTGGGCGTCATCGGCGCTGGCGTGATCGGTCTGGAACTGGGTTCCGTGTGGGCTCGCCTGGGTGCTCAGGTCACCGTTCTGGAAGCGCTGGAGAAGTTCATTCCGGCCGCTGACGAAGCGGTTTCCAAGGAAGCGCTGAAAACCTTCAACAAGCAGGGCCTGGACATCAAACTCGGCGCTCGCGTGACCGGTTCCAAGGTCGAAGGCGAGCAGGTTGTGGTCAGCTACACCGACGCTGCCGGCGAACAGTCGATCACCTTCGACCGTCTGATCGTTGCCGTGGGCCGTCGCCCTGTGACCACCGACCTGCTGGCTTCGGACAGCGGCGTCGATCTGGACGAGCGCGGTTTCATCTACGTTGATGACTACTGCACCACCAGCGTACCGGGCGTATACGCCATCGGTGACGTGGTTCGCGGTCTGATGCTGGCGCACAAGGCCTCGGAAGAGGGCATCATGGTTGTCGAGCGCATCAAGGGCCACAAGGCCCAGATGAACTACAACCTGATCCCGTCGGTTATCTATACCCACCCGGAAATCGCCTGGGTCGGCAAGACCGAGCAGACACTCAAGGCCGAAGGCGTTGAAGTCAATGTCGGTACGTTCCCGTTCGCAGCCAGTGGCCGTGCCATGGCAGCCAACGACACCGGCGGTTTCGTCAAGATCATTGCCGACGCCAAGACCGATCGCGTACTGGGTGTTCACGTTATCGGCCCGAGCGCTGCAGAGCTGGTACAGCAGGGCGCAATCGCGATGGAATTCGGCAGCAGCGCAGAGGACATCGGCATGATGGTCTTCTCGCACCCGACCCTGTCCGAAGCGCTGCATGAAGCTGCACTGGCTGTGAATGGCGGCGCCATCCATATCCAGAATCGCAAGAAACGCTAAGACAACAAGAGAAACCACGGCGCAGTGCCCGTCGTTGGCCTTGCAAGCAGGGCTTACCGCGGAATCTGCGCCGGACTCGACCTCTCAGGCGGCTTCATGAGTGTCCCACGGCACTTGCGGAGTCCACCCGGAGTAGCGGTCACAGGTGGTGCGGCACGCCGACGTGCAGCACCGAATGCGCAGTACCTAAACGAAGACGGTAATAAGCATGAATCTTCACGAGTATCAGGGTAAGCAGCTGTTCGCTGAGTACGGCCTGCCAGTATCCAAGGGTTACGCGGTAGACACCCCGGAAGCAGCAGCAGAAGCCTGCGACAAGATCGGCGGGACCGAGTGGGTCGTCAAAGCCCAGGTTCACGCAGGTGGTCGCGGTAAAGCGGGCGGCGTAAAGCTGGTTCGCAGCAAAGAAGACGCTGCAGCGTTCGCTCAACAGTGGCTGGGCAAGCGCCTGGTGACTTACCAGACTGACGCCAACGGTCAGCCAGTGACCAAGATCCTGGTCGAGTCCTGCACCGACATCGCCAAAGAGCTGTACCTGGGCGCTGTGGTCGATCGTTCCAGCCGTCGTATCGTGTTCATGGCTTCCACCGAAGGTGGCGTGGACATCGAGAAGATCGCTCACGACACTCCTGAAAAGATTCTCAAGGCCACCATCGATCCACTGGTTGGCGCTCAGCCGTTCCAGGGTCGCGAGCTGGCTTTCCAGCTGGGTCTGGAAGGCAAGCAGGTCACCCAGTTCGCCAAGATCTTTGTCGGTCTGGCCAAGCTGTTCCAAGACCATGACCTGGCACTGCTGGAAGTGAACCCGCTGGTGATCAAGGCTGACGGCGATCTGCATTGCCTGGATGCCAAGATCAACATCGACGCCAACGCCATGTACCGTCAGCCAAAGCTGAAGGGCTTCCACGATCCTTCGCAGGACGATCCTCGCGAAGCTCACGCAGCCAAGTTCGAACTGAACTACGTTGCGCTGGAAGGCAACATCGGCTGCATGGTCAACGGTGCCGGTCTGGCCATGGGTACCATGGACATCGTCAACCTGCATGGCGGCAAGCCTGCAAACTTCCTTGACGTTGGCGGCGGTGCCACCAAGGAACGCGTTACCGAAGCGTTCAAGATCATTCTGTCCGACGCCAACGTCGCTGCAGTACTGGTCAACATCTTCGGCGGCATCGTTCGTTGCGACATGATTGCCGAAGGCATCATCGGTGCAGTGAAAGAAGTCGGCGTTAAAATCCCGGTTGTTGTTCGCCTTGAAGGCAACAACGCTGAGCTGGGCGCTAAAGTACTGGCAGAAAGCGGTTTGAACATCATCGCTGCTACCAGCCTGACCGACGCTGCTCAACAAGTTGTCAAAGCCGCGGAGGGCAAGTAATGAGCGTCCTGATCAATAAAGACACCAAGGTTATCTGCCAGGGTTTCACTGGTTCGCAAGGTACCTTCCACTCCGAGCAAGCCATTGCCTACGGCACCAAGATGGTTGGCGGCGTGACACCAGGCAAGGGCGGCACCACGCACCTGAACCTGCCAGTGTTCAACACTGTGAAAGAAGCGGTAGACACCACTGGCGCAACCGCCAGCGTCATCTACGTTCCGGCTCCTTTCTGCAAGGATTCCATCCTTGAAGCAGCGTTCGGCGGCATCAAGCTGATCGTGTGCATCACCGAAGGCATCCCGACCATCGACATGCTGGAAGCCAAGGTCAAGTGCGACGAGCTGGGTGTGGTCCTGATCGGTCCTAACTGCCCAGGCGTCATCACTCCGGGCGAGTGCAAGATCGGCATCATGCCAGGTCACATTCACTTGCCAGGCAAGGTAGGCATCGTGTCGCGTTCCGGCACCCTGACTTACGAAGCTGTGAAGCAGACCACTGACGCCGGTTTCGGTCAGTCCACCTGTGTTGGTATCGGCGGTGACCCGATCCCGGGCTCGAACTTCATCGACATCCTGAAGCTGTTCCAGGAAGACCCGAAGACCGAAGCGATCGTCATGATCGGTGAGATCGGCGGTTCGGCTGAAGAAGAAGCGGCTGCCTACATCAAGGCACACGTGACCAAGCCGGTTGTTTCCTACATCGCTGGTGTGACTGCGCCTCCGGGCAAGCGCATGGGCCATGCCGGTGCAATCATCTCGGGTGGTAAAGGTACTGCAGACGAGAAATTCGCTGCACTGCAGGACGCTGGCGTGAAAACCGTGCGCTCCCTGGCAGACATCGGCAAGGCCCTGGCCGAGCTGACTGGTTGGCCGACCAAGTAAGCCTCGCTTGCTTTTCGGGTAATCGACAAAAGCCACCTTCGGGTGGCTTTTGTTTGGGCGGCTGAAAAAGGCGGCGGGGCGTCCTGGTCCTGTTTTCGTCTATCGATGGTTATTCATCTGCCATTCCTGACGGGTCAACTCCCATATTTGCTCCTGGGTGGTCCCGCAGACAAACTGCGCTTCCTGAACGGTCACGAGGCGCATGCCTTCGCGCCGAGACAGGCGGCACGACGCTTCATTCAAGGCCGATTTGGCCACACGTAAAACGGGTCGTTTCAGGGTTTCAAACCAGAAACGGTCGATGGCCACGCACACCTCCGACATCAGGCCCAGCCCCTGATAGGGTGGGGAGAGCCAGAACCCGCGATTGTTGTCTGGCTCATCCATCATGCACGCGGCACCGATCAGATGATCCTGTTCGCCGCAAAGACGAATCGACCAGTGCCACTCTTCACCGTCCTGCATGGCTGGCAGGGCGTCCTCGCGGATATAACGCAGCGCTTCTCCGTCAGGGTAGGGCCAGGGCACGTGGTGGGTCAGATAACGCACCACTTCCCACTGGTTGAACAGGTGTTGCATCGCCGCAGCGTCTTCAAGCTGCAACGGCCGCAGGACCAGGCGCGGCGTGTACAGGGTCGGCGTGGGTATCGCACTCAGATGGGTGATGTCAGGCATGGAAATAAGCTGCCGGGTATAGAGAGGAGGCCCAATCTATCCGTTAGGAAACGCCTGGTCTGTCAGGCATTTCTGGTTTTACAGCGGCTTTTGCAACTGCCAGTTAAGGGTGCGTCGTCGGGTGGCTCGCCCTGAGACAGTGCATTTTCGAGCGAAGTTGGCTACCCTGTCCGCCGTTTTTGCGTTGCCCTCACGAGGGGCGTTTCGCAAGGTACTGCCACGTCTTACGCCGACGGGCTGCGTCTGCCCCATTCATGGGTGACGTCCCATCCCTTATTTCGATTCCGTGTGGTCCCTCGTAATGAAAGTGTTGAAAGGCCAGGACATCCTGGCACTCGGTTTTATGACATTTGCCCTGTTCGTCGGGGCTGGCAATATCATCTTCCCCCCTATAGTGGGTCTGCAGGCCGGGCCGCATGTCTGGATAGCGGCGCTGGGCTTTCTGGTCACCGCGGTTGGCTTGCCGGTCATTACCGTGATCGCTCTGGCCAGGGTCGGGGGCGCGATGGATGCCCTGAGCAGTCCGATTGGCAAGATCGCCGGCGGGGCGCTCGCTGCCGTCTGCTATCTGGCGGTCGGTCCATTGTTCGCCACTCCGCGTACCGCCACGGTTTCGTTCGAAGTTGGCCTGGCGCCGCTGACCGGCGACACCCCGATGGCATTGTTTCTCTACAGCCTGATGTATTTTCTGGTGGTGTTCTGGGTGTCGCTGTACCCGGGGCGCCTGCTCGATACCGTCGGGCGCTTTCTGGCGCCGCTGAAGATCATCGCGCTGGCGGTACTGGGCATCGCGGCATTCGCCTTGCCGGCAGGCGGAATAGGGGAGGCGGAGCCGGCGTACGCCGTAGCGCCGTTTTCCCAGGGCTTCATCAACGGTTACCTGACCATGGATACCCTGGGGGCGCTGGTCTTCGGTATTGTCATCGTCAACGCGATCCGCTCGCGCGGTGTCGAATCGCCCCGTCTGATCACGCGCTACGCGATCATTGCCGGGCTGATCGCCGGGGTCGGGCTGGCGCTGGTGTATGTCAGCCTGTTTCGCCTCGGCTCCGGCAGCCACGCCGTGGCGGCAGGTGCCAGCAATGGCGCAGCGGTTCTGCATGCGTATGTGCAGCACACCTTCGGTTCGCTGGGCAGCGGTTTTCTTGCCGTGCTGATTTCCCTGGCGTGCCTGGTGACTGCCGTAGGCCTGACCTGTGCCTGCGCCGAATACTTTGCCAAGGTGCTGCCGCTGTCCTACAGAACGCTGGTGATCATCCTAGCCGTGTTCTCGCTGCTGGTGTCCAATCTCGGGTTGACCAAACTGATTCAGTTTTCGATTCCGGTGCTCACGGCGATTTATCCGCCGTGCATCGTTCTGGTCGCGCTGAGCTTCTGCAAAGAGCTATGGCAGAGCCAGGGAGGTGTGGTGGCACCCGTGATGCTGGTTTCTCTGGTATTCGGCCTGATCGATGCGCTGAAGGGCGCTGGTTTCGCCGATGCTCTGCCGGATGTTTTGAGCCATCTGCCGCTGGGTGATCAGGGGCTTGCGTGGCTGGTGCCTGCTGTTGTCACACTTGCGGTTGCAGTGGTGGTCGACAGGGTGATGGGCAAGCGCAGCGAGGCGCTGGCTTGAAGGCCGTGCTTTAGACGATTGCGCAGGAAAAATCGTGCTGCATGAAAAGGCCCGCTGTAAGCGGGCCTTTTTAGTTCTGCGAGCGTGTCAGCCTTACTTGGTGGCTGGTGCTGCTTCTGGCGCCTTGTCGGCGTTTTCATTGGTGCGCTGCTGAGCGGCTTCAGCGTTCTTCTGAGCGGCTTCCTGGCTTTCCTTGGCCGCGTCATTCACTTTTTCCTGAGCCTTTTCCATCGACTCCTGGGACTGCTGAGCTGCCTTGTTGGCATCTTGCTGAGTGTTTTCGGACTTTTTGTCACAGGCGGCAAGGCCCAGGGTGGCAGAAAGCATCAAGGCATAGGCTAAAGATTTACGCATGGGGTGTTTCTCCTTATTGATTATTCACGAGCCTAAGAGCCTGCTCCCGAGGGTTAAGTTCCACCCGTGACGACAATAATGGAGGGCGCCGTTTCACGGTCGTTACAGGCTGATGAAAGCGCGCCGATCATCAGCCGTTCCGGCGAGCTCCGAGCAGGCGGGTTCGCCTCGTGCCCGAAGCACGAAACACGCTCCAGGCATCATTGGCTCTTGAAATCCCCGACCCAGCCCCCACCTTGATGACTACCCGCTGTCACACAGGCTGCTGCCTGACCGTGACGGCTTATACCATCCAGATCGGAGTTTGATGATTATGAGTGTGGAAACTCAAAAGGAAACCCTGGGCTTCCAGACCGAGGTAAAGCAACTGCTGCACCTCATGATCCATTCGCTGTATTCCAACAAGGAAATTTTCCTTCGCGAATTGATCTCGAACGCGTCTGACGCGGTCGACAAATTGCGTTTTGAAGCGTTGTCCACGCCCGAGTTGCTGGAAGGCGGCGCGGAGCTGAAAATTCGTGTGAGCTTCGACAAGGACGCGAAGACCGTTACGCTTGAAGACAACGGCATCGGTATGAGCCGTGAAGACGTGATCACCCACCTGGGCACGATCGCCAAGTCCGGCACCGCTGATTTCATGAAAAACCTGTCGGGCGACCAGAAGAAGGACTCGCACCTGATCGGTCAGTTCGGTGTCGGCTTTTACTCGGCGTTCATCGTTGCCGATCAGGTCGAAGTGTTCAGCCGTCGTGCCGGCACGCCAGCGAGCGAAGGCGTGCACTGGTCTTCCAAGGGCGAAGGCGAGTTCGAAGTCGCCACCGTCGACAAGGCTGATCGTGGCACCCGTATTGTTCTGCACCTGAAAAACGGTGAAGAGGAATTCGCTGACGGCTACCGCCTGCGTAACATCATTAAGAAATACTCCGACCATATCGCCTTGCCGATCGAACTGCCCAAAGAGCAGGCTCCGGCGGCCGAAGGTGAGGAGGCACCGGCGCTGGAGTGGGAGACCGTCAACCGCGCCAGCGCACTCTGGACCCGTCCGCGCACCGAGGTGAAGGACGAGGAGTACCAGGAATTCTACAAGCACGTCGCACACGACTACGAGAACCCGCTGAGCTGGAGCCATAACAAGGTCGAAGGCAAGCTGGAATACACCTCGCTGCTGTACGTGCCTGCGCGTGCGCCGTTCGATCTGTATCAGCGTGAAGCACCGCGTGGTCTCAAGCTCTACGTGCAGCGCGTGTTCGTGATGGATCAGGCCGAGTCGTTCTTGCCGCTGTACATGCGCTTCGTCAAGGGCGTGGTCGACTCCAATGACCTGTCGCTGAACGTTTCCCGCGAAATTCTGCAGAAAGACCCGATCATCGATTCGATGAAGTCGGCGCTGACCAAGCGCGTGCTGGACATGCTGGAGAAGCTGGCGAAAAACGAGCCCGAGAAGTACAAGGGCTTCTGGAAAAACTTCGGTCAGGTCCTCAAGGAAGGTCCGGCAGAAGACTTCGCCAACAAAGAAAAAATCGCCGGTCTGCTGCGTTTCGCATCGACGTCCGACGACAGCGGCGAACAGAGCGTTTCTCTGGCCGAGTACCTGACGCGTGCCAAGGAAGGTCAGGACAAGATCTACTACCTCACTGGCGAATCCTACGCACAGGTCAAGAACAGCCCGCACCTTGAAGTCTTCCGCAAGAAGGGCATCGAAGTGCTGTTGCTCACCGATCGTATCGACGAGTGGCTGATGAGCTACCTGAGCGACTTCGATGGCAAGGGCTTTATGGATGTGGCGCGTGGTGACCTGGATCTGGGCAATCTTGACTCCGAAGAGGACAAGAAGGCTCAGGAAGAGATCGCCAAGGACAAGGAAGGCCTGATCGAACGCCTGAAAGCCGCCCTGGGCGATTCGGTGAGCGAAGTGCGGGTTTCCCATCGTCTGACCGATTCGCCTGCGATTCTGGCCATTGGCGAGCAGGATATGGGGCTGCAGATGCGTCAGATTCTGGAAGCCAGCGGTCAGAAGGTGCCGGACTCCAAGCCGATCTTCGAATTCAACCCTGCCCACCCATTGATCGGCAAGCTCGATGCCGAACAGAGCGAAGACCGCTTCGGCGATCTGTCGCACATCCTGTTCGATCAGGCCGCACTGGCCGCTGGTGATAGCCTCAAGGATCCGGCCGCTTACGTGCGCCGTCTGAACAAGTTGCTGGTAGAACTGTCGGTTTGATAGCCGGTTGACAAGAAACCCGCCTCGGCGGGTTTTTTGTTTCATTTCCCGCGACACGTCCTTCATCTCTCCAACGATCAGGAGTCAGTAATGAGCAGCAATATCGAAATTCGTTCTGTGATCTATCAGATTGATGGTCAGCCTTATGAAAGCCGTCTGGTGTACGACACCAATGCTACTGCTGCACAGCCAGGTCTGCTGATGGCGCCCAACTGGATGGGTGTCAGCAAGGGTGCCGAAGACATCGCCAAAGCGGTCGCAGCCCAGGGCTATGTAGTGTTGCTGGCTGACCTGTACGGTCAGCAGATTCGCCCCGGTAACAATGACGAGGCGGGCGCTGCCATGACGCCGCTCAAGAACGATCGCGGCCTGCTGCGCAGGCGTATGCAGGCAGGACTCGACCAGTTGTTGGGCCAGGGCGGTGCGTCTCTGGACTCAAGCAAAATCGCAACCTTCGGCTTCTGCTTCGGCGGCTGCTGCTCTCTGGAGCTTGCGCGTACCGGTGCCGAACTGAAAGCCGCGATTTCCTTCCACGGTACGCTGGACACACCCAACCCGGCTGACGCCAAAAACATCAAAGGCTCGGTGCTGGTCCTGCACGGCGCTTCTGACCCATTGGTGCCGAAAGAGCAACTACCAGCTTTCGAAGACGAGATGAACGCCGCTGGCGTGGACTGGCAGCTGTACAGCTATGGCGGCGCATTCCATTCCTTCACCGATCCGCACGCCAACGTGCCGGGCATGATGATGTACGACGCCAAAGTATCGAGCCGCGCGTTCAAGTCGATGCATGATTTGCTGAAAGAAGTGTTCGGCTGAAGGAACAACGATCTTCCCCTAAGGCATGCCGGATGACACTACCGTTCCGTGGGCATGCCGTTCCGGACGCTCTGCGTCCCCTTGCGACGCAGAGCGTCGTGAACTGCATTCCCACGCTGGAGCGTGAGGAACGATCGGTGTTCTGAAGATCCATCGTCCACGCAGATATACCGAAGAGCACTAGCCACGTTTTTCCGACCCACAAAAAAGGCGCCTCGAAAGGCGCCTTCTTTGTTTGTGGCAAAAGCAGTATTACTTGCCCGCCCAGCGCTTCAAGACCAGCGTGGCGTTGGTGCCACCGAAACCGAAGCTGTTGCTCATGACCAGATCGAGCTTGGCGTCTTCCTTGGTTTTGAGCAGGATAGGCATGTCGGCAACCACCGGGTCCAGCTCTTCGATGTTGGCCGAACCTGCGATGAAGTTGTTCTCCATCATCAGCAGGCAGTAGATCGCTTCGTGGACACCTGCGGCGCCTAGCGAGTGGCCCGACAGGCTCTTGGTGGAGCTGATCGCCGGAGCGTTGGCGCCGAATACTTCGCGCACACCTTCCATTTCCTTGGCGTCGCCGACCGGGGTCGAGGTGCCGTGGGTGTTGATGTAGTCAATGGCGCCGGAGTCGATGTCGCCCAAGGCCATCTTCATGCAACGAATGGCACCTTCACCGCTGGGTGCGACCATGTCGTAGCCATCGGAGGTCGCGCCGTAACCGACGATTTCTGCGTAGATCTTCGCGCCACGCGCCAAGGCGTGTTCGAGTTCTTCGACCACCACCATGCCGCCACCACCGGCAATGACGAAGCCGTCACGCTTGGCGTCGTAGGCACGCGAGGCTTTTTCCGGGGTTTCGTTGTACTGGGTGGACAGTGCGCCCATCGCGTCGAACAGGAACGACTGGCTCCAGTGCTCTTCTTCGCCGCCACCGGCAAAGACGATGTCCTGCTTGCCCAGCTGGATCTGCTCGACAGCGTTGCCGATGCAGTGTGCGCTGGTGGCGCAGGCGGACGAGATGGAGTAGTTCACACCCTTGATCTTGAACGGCGTGGCCAGGCAGGCCGAAACGGTGCTGCCCATTGTCCGCGTGACGCGGTAAGGGCCGACGCGCTTGACGCCTTTCTCGCGCAGGGTATCCAGCGCTTCCATCTGGTTCAGGGTCGAGGCGCCGCCGCTGCCGGCGATCAGGCCGGTACGCACGTTGGAAACCTGCTCGTCGGTCAGGCCCGAATCGGTGATGGCGTCTTTCATCGCCAGGTAGGCATAGGCTGCCGCATGGCCGACGAAGCGGAAGATCTTGCGATCGATCAATTCTTCCAGATTCAGGTCGATGGAGCCGGAAACCTGGCTGCGCAGACCCATTTCGGCATATTCCGGGTTGAAGCGGATGCCAGGGCGGTTAGCACGCAGGTTAGCGGTGACGGTCTCTTTGTCATTGCCCAAGCAGGAAACAATACCCAGACCAGTGATAACGACGCGGCGCATGCGAGTACCCTTAGAAATTTTCAGTGGAAGTGAACACGCCGACCCGGAGGCCTTCGGCGGTATAGATTTCGCGACCGTCGACACTCACTGAACCGTCGGCGATGGCCAGGTTCAGCTTGCCCTTCAGGACGCGCTTGATATGGATGTTGTAAGTGACTTTTTTGGCGGTAGGCAGAACCTGACCGAAAAACTTCACTTCGCCTGAACCCAGGGCACGGCCACGGCCGGGATTGCCCTGCCAGCCAAGATAGAAGCCAACCAGCTGCCACATGGCGTCGAGGCCCAGGCATCCAGGCATGACCGGATCACCTTCGAAGTGGCAGGCAAAGAACCACAGGTCCGGATTGATATCCAGTTCGGCGACCAACTCACCCTTGCCGAACTTGCCGCCCTCATCGCTGATGTGCGTGATGCGATCAACCATCAGCATGTTGGGGGCGGGCAGTTGCGCATTACCTGGGCCGAACAGCTCGCCACGACTGCAGCGCAGCAGGTCTTCCCGGGTAAAGGCGTGTTGTTTGGTCATGCGAGCTCCTCAATAATCTTGTGCGGCAGGTTGTGGCGCCACTGGCCCGAACGCCAGTCCTGGCGCTAATTTCGCCAGGACCCTGTCCGGCAGCCTACTCATAGACTGTTGCGTTGTAATGAAAGTCACAGCGCAGGTGAAATCAAGGTACACCTGTACACTGAATTTTGTCATTCAGCCGATTTTGCTGGCCGATCTGGATGCCAAGACTGCCGCAATTTAACATTTATCGCCAGTCGCAGGTGCTTCAAAGGACAGCCAGCGCTGCAAAACCTGCTGTAAATCAGCATGTTTGAACGGTTTGGGCAGGTAATCATCCATCCCTGCCTGCAAACAGGCGTCCCGATCACCCTGTAACGCGTTGGCCGTCAGGGCAATGATTGGGATTCGTTCCAGCCCGGAAAGTTGCCTGATTCGACGGGTGGCCTCATAGCCATCCATGACCGGCAGTCGGCAATCCATGAGAATCAGCGCGTGATTGCCTGCGCTTGCCTTCGCCACCGCTTCGGCACCGTCGACAGCGATGTCGACCTCGCACCCCAGATTACGCAACATGGCCTGCACCACCGTGCGGTTCACCGGATTGTCCTCGACCAGCAGGATGCTGCGCTCCCGGCCATGCGCGTCGAGTATCGACAGCGGCTTGGCAATGGCCACCGAAGCGTCGCGCGAGACGGGCAGGGGGATCTGCAGCGTGAACAACGAGCCCGACCCTTCCTCGCTCTCGGCGTGCAAGGTGCCGCCCATGCGTTCGGCCAGGGTCCGCGCAATCGGCAGCCCCAGCCCCGTGCCGCCGTAACGTCTGGAAATAGAGCTGTCGGCCTGCTTGAATGCATCGAACATCGATTCCAGTCGCTCGGCGTCGATACCGATGCCGCTGTCCTGTACCGCACAGGTAAAGTGCAGCAGCTCATCGTCGAGCATTGCCCACCTGGCGTCGACGCAGACCTTGCCTTGCTCGGTGAATTTAAGCGCGTTGCCGATCAGGTTCACCAGAATCTGGCGGATGCGGGTCGGGTCGCCGATGACGTTCAAGGTCTCCAGGCCTGGCTGAATGTGCAGTTCCAGCAGCAGCTGGCGTTGCGCGGCGCTGTGGTTGAAGGCGTGGGTCGAGGCGCTGACCAGTTCAGCCAGGTTGAACGGTATGCCTTCCATCTGCAGGGCATCGCGCTCGATGCGGGAAAAGTCGAGGATATCGTTGATGACCCGCAGCAGATGCTCGGTGGATTCGGTCGCCAGCGTCGCGTATTCGCTCTGCTCGTGGGTCATGTGCGTGGTTTCCAGCAACTGCAGCATGCCCAGTACGCCGTTCATGGGCGTACGCAGCTCGTGACTCATCATGGCCAGGAAGTCCGATTTGGCGCGGTTGGCCTGTTCGGCTTCTTCCCGGGTCTGGATCAGCTGGGCTACCGAGCGCTGCTGCTCGAGGCTGGCGCGGTGCAGGTTCTCAGCCAGGTTGTTGATGTGCCGCGCCAGCGCGCCCAGCTCGGCGTCGTCGCTGACCGGCATGGGGGTGTGGTAATCGCCCTGTTGAATCGCCTTGAGCGCTTCGCCCATATCGCTGATGGGTCTGGACAGGCTCAAAGCCAGGCCGCGCGCCAGCAGAAAGGCGAACAGTAAGGCGACCATCGCCAGGACGCCAGCCTTGAGCAGTATCTCCTGCTGACGTCGGCTGAATGCTTCGCTGGACATGCCTACCAGCACCCGCCCCAGATAACTCTGTGAAGCGCCCTGCGCGGGTTGGCTTTTTCCTGGGGCAGGCGTGCCGGGATTGCCGTGAATGGTGGTGCGCTGCGGTTGAACGGGAGCCAGGAACACTTCCATCTGCCGGGTCTGCTGCTCGTTATCGCGCGGCTGGTCTATGTAGATCACGGCGGTGTTGGAGCTGTCCTGAATTTCCACATAGCGAACGCTGGGCATGGACAGGGTGGCGCGCATCAACGCCTTGAGCCCCTCGATATCGCCCGTGGTCACGCCCGGCTCGACCGCGGTCGCCAGCTGATTGGCGATCAGCTGCCCGGTGTGGTTGAGCTCCTGACGCAGGTCCTGGATACGCACGAAGGTAAAAAAACTGATCAGCAAAGCCGTCAGCAACAGGGCAGGGCCAAGGCTGATGATCTGCGTGCGGGTATTGATGTCCCAGTGCCGAAACTTCATCGGCTGTGCGCCTCGCGCGCAAGGCACGGCGGAGGTAGTTCGATTGATGCGTCCATGCCTGTTCGCCCGGTGGTCGCGAATCGGTCCGGCTGCACAAGGCAACGCCGGCCATCGTGGTGATTCATGCTGTGCGCGCATGTTAACCGAGATGGCGCGTGTTTCCAGCGAACTTGTTGATGGATGCCGCCAAGAGTGCATAACAGATCAGCTTTGTCGCTGGCTGATAACGTGTTGCTCCGTATAATGATGACATCGCCACTTGAATGGCTCTGGATGGATAGTTTTATGACCACACAGCAACCCGTCGCGGTGCTTGGCGGTGGCAGCTTCGGTACGGCCATTGCCAATCTGCTGGCCGAGAACGGCCATCAGGTTCGTCAGTGGATGCGCGATCCGGAGCAGGCTGAGGCCATTCGCGTCAATCGTGAAAACCCCCGTTACCTCAAAGGCATCAAGATTCGCCCTGAAGTCGAGCCGGTCACCGACCTGACGGCGGTGCTCGACGCCAGCGAACTGATCTTCGTCGCCTTGCCGTCGAGTGCCTTGCGCTCGGTGCTGTCGCCTCACGTCGAGCGCCTCAATGGCAAGATGCTGGTGAGCCTGACCAAGGGTATCGAAGCGCAGAGCTTCAAACTGATGAGTCAGATCCTCGAAGAGATCGTCCCGCAGGCGCGTATCGGCGTATTGTCCGGGCCCAACCTGGCGCGGGAAATCGCCGAGCATGCGTTGACCGCGACGGTGGTTGCCAGCGAAGACGAAGCGCTGTGTCAGGAGGTTCAGGCTGCGTTGCACGGGCGCACCTTTCGTGTCTATGCCAGCAATGACCGGTTTGGCGTCGAGCTGGGCGGGGCACTGAAGAACGTCTACGCAATTATTGCCGGCATGGCGGTGGCGCTGGACATGGGCGAAAACACCAAGAGCATGCTGATCACCCGGGCGCTGGCGGAAATGACCCGTTTTGCGGTCAGCCAGGGCGCCAACCCGATGACCTTTCTCGGCCTGGCCGGGGTGGGCGATCTCATCGTCACCTGTTCCTCGCCGAAAAGCCGCAACTATCAGGTCGGTTTTGCCTTGGGCCAGGGGCTGACGCTGGAAGAAGCGGTCACGCGCCTGGGCGAAGTGGCCGAGGGCGTGAACACCCTCAAGGTGCTCAAGGTCAAAGCGCAGGAAGTGCAGGTGTATATGCCATTGGTCGCCGGGCTGCATGCGATTCTTTTTGAAGGCCGTACGCTCAGCCAGGTCATCGAGGCGCTGATGCGGGCCGAGCCCAAGACGGACGTCGATTTCATTTCGATTACCGGCTTTAATTGAATTCAGTCTGATCAGGAGAAGGTCTTGAACGAGTCGAAAATCCAGCACAACGAATCGATCCTGCTGCGCATTCTTTGGATGCTGCTGTTTCTGGGCGTATGGCACGTCGCCCAGATCATTCTGGCGGGCGTGGTGCTGGTGCAATTGGTCTACCGCCTGATTTACGGTGCGCCGAATGGTGGCCTGATGAACTTCGGCGACAGCATCAGCCAGTACCTGGCGCAGATCGGTCGTTTCGGGACGTTTCACAGCGACCACAAACCCTGGCCTTTCGGCGACTGGCCAGCGCCGCGCGCGCCCGAAGGCGAGGCGCCCCATCATGTCCCGCCAGCGGCTCAACCGGTGCGCGATGAGGAGCTAAAGCCATGAAGGTCTGGGTATTGCGTCATGGCGAAGCGCAGTCGCGGGCGCGCAGCGATGCCGAGCGCGAGTTGACTGCACACGGGCGTGAGGAAGTGCTGAAAAGTGCGCTGCAACTGACGGACAAGCCCGTGCAACGGATCATCGCCAGCCCCTATGTGCGTGCACAACAGACTGCCGAGCTGGTGCGTCAGTCGTTGGCATTCGATGACTCGATCGTCACCGCGCCCTGGCTTACACCCGACAGCAGCCCGCGTGAGGTGCTGGCGCAACTGGACAAGCTGGGTATCGATGAAGTGCTGCTGGTCAGCCATCAGCCTTTGGTGGGCGAACTGATCGGGGTACTGGCGCACGGCAGTCCGCAACAGGCCGAGCCGATGAGCACGGCCAGTCTTGCCGAGCTGGAAGGCGAGTTCGTAGTGGCAGGCGGCATGCGCCTCAACAGCGTCAGGCACGTCTGAACGGCCTGTGCGCGCAATGAATGACCGCAGCGAATGCGGCTCTCCCCGGAAAAGGATTCAGCATGAGCATATGGCGTCAGGCTCCCGATATCGAAGCCCTTATGGCGGCTCAAAAAAACACCATCGGCGAAGTGCTGGATATTCGTTTCGAAGCATTCACCGATGATTCTCTGACAGCCAGCATGGTGGTCGATCAACGTACCCATCAGCCTTTCGGGCTGCTGCATGGCGGTGCATCCGTGGTATTGGCCGAGTCACTGGGGTCGATGGCCAGTTACCTGATCGTCGACCCGAGCAAGTATTTCTGCGTCGGGCTGGAGGTCAACGCCAACCATTTGCGTGGTGTGCGTAGCGGACGTGTCACCGGTGTGGTCAGGCCCGTACATATAGGCCGGACCACCCATGTATGGGACATCCGCATCAGCAACGACGAAGGCAAGCCAAGCTGCATTTCGCGCTTGACGGTGGCCGTCGTACCGCATGGCAAAGAGCCTCCAGTCAATTGAGTGTTTTCAGCTATTAAGGACGCGTTCTCAGGTCCGGTTTGGCCGTTGTGAGAGGGTATCTTTTCTCTTAGTGTCTGAATGTTCCCTGGAGGGAACATTCATTCTCAGGAGGATTGATGATGACTGAAGAAAAGCCAGCCTCACCCGGAGAGAGCCCTGCGCCTGAACACACGGTTGCGTCTGAAACGCCTGCTCTGCCGGGCAGTCCACCGTCCTTTGTCGGGGTGCTCACCGGTCAACCGATAGCTGCTGCAACTCCGCCTGCAGCGAAGGCTCCACCGCAACACGGTGAATTGAATCTGGAAAAGCGCTTGAAGGCGGTCTATGCGGATAACCTGATGACCTCGGCCGAGTTCATGGCCTTGCGTGATGATGCCGACATGCTGTTCGACAAGTTGAAGGTCCAGTTTCCCGACAATGGCGCCCTCGCGCTATTCCAGCCGTTGTCGGATGTCGCGGTACAAGCCATGCAGTTAGCCATCCTGGATTTCAGAAAAGCCAAGCCCTCTGCTGAGGCCAAGGCCCTTGTCAAACAATCTTTTGGTTTTCAGGTCGCCTACATAAAGGCTTGCCTGGACCGGTTCACCCAGGCTTTATAAGCCTTCACGCCGCTCCGACCGCCGTATCGGGTAATCCTGATGGCCGGAGTGACACCTGCGATGGCGGTTCCAGTCATTGCCGATCCGCGGAGCAACTTGGCACAATCGTGACTCGCCCGCCCATGGAAGTATTGGCATGTCGCAACCCGTGTTCTTTGCTCACGCCAATGGCTTCCCTTCGGCGACGTACAGCAAGCTGTTTTGCGCGTTGGCACCGGAATTTTCGGTGGCCCATCTTGAGCAACACGCCCATGACCCGCGTTTTCCGGTGGATGACAATTGGCTGAATCTGGTGGATGAGTTGCTTCACCATCTGCGTGAGCAGCCGGGCCCGGTGTGGGGGGTAGGGCACTCGCTCGGCGGCGTGTTGCATCTGCATGCCGCATTGCGCTGCCCGGAACTCTACCGGGGCGTGGTGATGCTCGACTCACCGGTGCTGGGGCTGGCTGACCAGTTGTTCATACGCGCTGCCAAGCGTCTGGGCTTTATCGACCGCATCACGCCAGCGGGTCGCACCCTGGGCCGTCGTGAGGCGTTTGACGATCTGCCGTCGGCACGCGCCTACTTCGCGGGTAAGACCCTGTTCAGCCGCTTCGATCCCGACTGCCTGACCGCATACCTGCAACATGGTCTGCGTGAGGACGGCGGGCAGTGGCGGCTGCGTTTCGACCCGGCCACCGAGATCAGCATCTACCGCAGCATCCCGCACACCAGCCCCGTGCCGTCCCGGCAACTCAAGGTGCCGCTGGCCATGGTGCGCGGCAAACACAGCCGGGTGATCATGCCTCATCATGGCTATCTGGCCCGACGCATGCGCGAAGGCGAATACCTGTCCATGCCCGGAGGGCACATGTTTCCCCTCGAACGACCGGATGAAACCGCATTGCTGCTCAAGACGCTGCTGGCTCGCTGGGACGCGCGCAGCGCCTCAAGGGCGACGGCGTGACGTTTACCGTGGAGGAGGTGCGTTTCAATCTGGGGCATATCGAACTGGCGGCCCATCTTTACGGTCCCGAGGACGGCAAGCCGGTGATTGCCGTGCATGGCTGGCTCGACAACGCCAACAGCTTTGCCCGCCTGGCACCGCGGCTGGAGGGCCTGCGCATCGTAGCGCTTGATCTGGCCGGGCATGGTCATTCAGAGCATCGGCCTGCCGGGGCGTCCTATGCGCTGGCCGACTACGTGTTCGACGTGCTGCAGGTCGCCGAGCAACTGGGCTGGCAGCGCTTCGCCCTGATGGGCCATTCGCTGGGCGCGATCATTTCGGTATTGCTGGCCGGGTCGTTGCCGGAGCGTGTCACGCGGCTGGCACTGATCGATGGTTTGATTCCCTTGACCGGCGACCCTGAATCCGCCGCCGAGCGGATGGGCTCCGCGCTGCAGGCGCAGGTCAGGCTGTCGGGCAAGAAAAAGCCGGTTTACGAGGATCAGCAACGTGCTGTTCAGGCGCGTATGAAAGGCGTGGTCCCGGTCAGTCGCGAGGCTGCCGAATTACTCGCCCAGCGCGGCCTGATGCCGGTACCCGGTGGCTATACCTGGCGCAGCGACAGCCGCCTGACATTGCCGTCTGCGATTCGTCTTACCCATCAGCAGGCGATGTCTTTCGTAAACGCTATCCGTTGCCCGACGCAACTGCTGGTCGCCACAGGCGGCATGCTGGCGAAAAACCAGCTCGTGCTGTCCGGGCTGCCTTTCGACGTTGTGCAGCTTGAAGGCGGTCATCATCTGCACCTGGACGACGAGCAGGGTGCGAGCGCTGTTGCACACTGTATCAATCGCTTCTTCGCTGCTTCTTGACTTGAGCCCTGCAACTGCCGACGCTGGACGGGTTGAAACAGGAGTCAACCGTGATGGATCAATCCGCAGCCTCTGGTGACCGCCTCGCTGGCGATCTTTTATATTTTCGTTCCCCGCTTGCCTGCCAATGAGAGCACTCATGCGTTTATCAAGTGTTCCCGTTGTCACCTTGTGCCTGTCGATGTTCAGCGCTGTGCTCTGTGCCGCCGATGTAACAGGCAGCAGTGATCTGCAGATTCTGCCGCGTCTGGCCGACACGGAAATCGTCGATTATCGTCCGGCTGCCGAGCTCGAGCGGGTCTACCCCATGGGCTCGATCCGCAAGATCAGCGGCCAGTTGCGTTTCGACGGCCAGGTCAGTGCGCGTGGCAATCTGACGTCGGTCACCTATCAATTACCTGTCGAGCGGACTTCCGACGACGCTTTCACCGCGGCTCGCGAGGCCTTGCAGCAGGGCGCCGAGCTGCTGTTCTGGTGCCAGGCGCGCGACTGCGGAGAAAGCAGCCTGTGGGCCAACGAAGTGTTCGGCAACGCCAAGCTGTATGGCGCGGATGACCGCCAGGCTTACCTGCTGCTGCGTCTGGCAGAACCGCGCAGTGACACCCTGGTAGCGCTTTACAGCATCACCCGTGGCAACCGCCGCGCCTACCTGCACGTCGAGCAGTTTGAATCCTCCGCGCCACTGGGCGAACTGCTGCCGACCTCGGCCACCTTGCTGCGCCAACTGCGCAGCACCGGCAAGCTGGAATTGCCCCACCTGAGCGGCGACCCACAGGATGCCTGGGTCACCCTTGTTTCTCGCGCCCTGAACCTGGACAGCAGCCTGCGCGCCACGGTGTCCGGACCCAGTGCCGGCGCCTGGCTTGACGCCCTGATCGCCAAAGGCGTTCGCGCGGCCCGGCTCGAGGCGGGCGTCACTGAAGGCAAGGGGCTCAAGATCGAGGTTATCCGCTAGAACAGCGATGGCGGACAGGCAGGTTCGCCATTATGCTCGCTCCCTCCGATCCTTTTTAGTGGATAGCGCATGTTCAACAATGACCGTCTGTTGGTGCAGATTCTGCTGCTGGCGCTGTTTGGTGCCTGTCTCTGGGTGATGGCGCCGTTCTGGTCGGCGCTGGTCTGGGGCGCGGTACTGGCTTTTGCCAGCTGGCCGCTGATGCGTTTGCTGACCCGCTGGTTCAAGGGCCGTGAGTCGCTGGCTGCGCTGGTGATGTGCCTGTGCTGGATGCTGCTGGTCGCGGCGCCGTTGGTGTGGCTGGGCTTCAATCTTGCCGACCATGTGCGTGACGCCACGGGTTTGATCAAGGACATTCAGGTCGACGGCTTGCCCGACCCACCGCAATGGCTGGCGGGTATTCCGCTGGTGGGCGAACGACTGGTAGCGCTGTGGACCACCATCGATCAGCAAGGCGCGGCTTTCATGGCGACGCTGAAACCGCATCTGGGGCAGGTGGGTAACTGGATTCTGGCACGCAGTGCGCAGATCGGCAGCGGAATTCTGGAACTGACCCTGAGCATCGTCTTCGCCTTCTTCTTCTACAGGGACGGTCCGCGCCTGGCCGCCTTCGTGCTCAGCCTGCTGGAGCGCCTGATCGGGGAGCGGGCCCAGTATTATCTGGATCTGGTCGCCGGCACGGTGCAACGCGTGGTCAACGGGGTCATCGGTACGGCAGCGGCCCAGGCGGTACTGGCGCTGATCGGCTTCCTGATCGCGGGCATTCCCGGCGCGTTGGTGCTGGGTATTCTGACTTTTCTGTTCAGTCTGATCCCGATGGGCCCGCCCTTGGTCTGGCTGCCTGCCACTGCCTGGCTGGTCTGGCAGGGGGAGTACGGCATGGCGATATTTCTGGGCATCTGGGGGATGTTCGTCATCAGTGGCGTGGACAACGTGCTCAAGCCATACCTGATCAGCAGGGGCGGCAATCTGCCGCTGGTGATTGTCTTGTTGGGCGTGTTCGGCGGATTGCTGGCGTTCGGCTTCATCGGACTGTTCATCGGCCCGACGCTGCTGGCAGTCGCTTACAGCCTGTTGACCGACTGGGTCGGCAGCGAGCGTGCCCGCAGCCGTTGACGGCGAAAGTTTCCGCCGCGCCATGACGGGCGGCGGAGCCTCGCGTTACGCCGCGGTGTCCAGGTACTTGCCGACTGGCTTGCTGCTCTGGGTGTCATATTTTTCGCTGAGTGCGGCGATCATCTTGTTCAAGGCCTGAGTGGCGATCTGATTGGTATTGCCCTGATCGATGGTGGTGTCACTCTGCTTCAATGCGGCAGACAACTCGGAAGCGCTGATACTGTCGTCGCTGTCGCTGTCCAGTGTACTGAACAGGCTGGCGCTGTCAGTGCTGCCGGAGGTGCTCACCTGCGCAGGCGACATACCGGCAGGAGGCTGTTGCGGTTGCATGCCGGCGACCAGCTCTTCAAGGCTGACTGTGCCGTCTTCGTCAGTATCCAGTGCATCGAACACCTGGTTGCTGTTCGCCGTGCTGCCCGCATTGCTCAGACCGGTGGTCAGCTCGTCGCTGCTGATCGCGCCGTCGCCATCGCCGTCCAGCGAGCCGAGCAGGTCTTCTGCCTGCTCATCGACCGACTGCATGGGCGGCGGCGGAGGTGGTGTCATCGCGGCCAGCTCGTCGGCATCCAGGCTGTCATCGTCGTTGCTGTCCAGATCGCTGAATGCCTTGCTCAGGCTCACAGTGATGCCATCCTTGCTGTTCGACGACAGGGCCGAGCTCAGCTCGTTCTTGCCGATGCTGCCGTCGCCATCGCTATCCAGTTTGGCCAACAGCTCTTCCTGAAACTTCTTGTTGCTGGTGCTGGAGGTTGCACTGCTCGAACTGGTGTAGCTGGAGAAACTGCTGTTTATCCCACTGATCATTGGTCTCACTCCCCTGAGATGAATGTGCCCGGTAACGGTGTACCGGCTTTTGCAGCCTCGGGGTGTCAGTTGTCGAGGGGATATAGGCTTTGTACGCGGTGTGTTACAGAGTGCGTCAGAGACGTGGCAGGTCAAGTATCGCCGTCAGGCCGCCGCCAGGCGTTTGCGTGAGCGACAGTTCGCCGCCGATGCGTCGCGCCGCTTCCCGCGCAATGCTCATGCCCATGCCGATACCGCCGGAGTTACGGTTGCGAGAACCTTCCAGGCGATAGAACGGCTCGAACACGGCTTCGTGAAATTCAGGTGCAATGCCGGGCCCGTGATCGACCACAGAGATGCGCACACGCTCGCTGCTGTCCTCGATCACGATGTGTACGCTGCCGGCATAACGCAGAGCGTTGTCGACCAGATTCTGCAGGCACGAGCGCAGTGCCATCGGCTGCGTCTTGAGCGGTTTGCACTGGCCTTCGTACTGTACGTCGTCGCCATTGTCCTGAGCATTCTCGGCCTGCGACTCGATCAGTGCCTGCAGATCGAACTGCTGCAGGCCTTCGCTGCGTCGGTGCTCATTGAGGTAGGCGAGCGTGGCGTCGAGCATGCTGATCATGTCATTGAGGTCCTGAGTCATCTGGCCATGCAGCCTGGGCTCTTCGATCTGTTCGACGCGCAGCTTGAGCCGCGAAAGGGGTGTGCGCAGGTCGTGGGATACCGCAGCCAGCATGCGCCCGCGCTGCTGCATCTGTTCGCGCACTTTGCTTTGCATCAGGTTGAATGTCTGTGCGGCCTGTCGGGCTTCCTGCGGGCCGCTGATTTCCAAGGGCGGGCTGTCGAGGTCTTCACTCAGGCGCTCGGCTGCTTCACTGAGTCGCTGTATCGGACGGCTGAGGGCCTTGGCGCCATACCATGCAGCGATGATCATGGTGATGAACTGGAAGAGCAGCACTATCGCCGGCCCCCCCAGGATCGGCGGTCTGTGCATGGGCCGCTGATCGAATTGCCCATGCTCGGCGTTGAACGCGTTAGGTGGCGGCGGCGGGCGCATGCCGTACTGGGTGAACCAGATGAAGGCCAGCAGGTGCGCCAGCAGAATAGCCAACAGGGCGCCACCAAACAGTCGCGCAAACAGCGTGTCGAATCTGCGGATCAACCCAGCTCCCTGGCATCGAACAGATAGCCTTCACCGCGCACGGTCTTGATCAGTTGTGGATTTTTCGGATCATCTCCGAGCTTCTGGCGCAGACGCGAGACCAGCAAGTCGATACTGCGGTCGAACGCCTCGATCGAACGCCCGCGCGCAGCATCGAG
Organism: Pseudomonas syringae pv. coryli str. NCPPB 4273; assembly: GCF_000972175.1. Taxonomy (NCBI): domain Bacteria; kingdom Pseudomonadati; phylum Pseudomonadota; class Gammaproteobacteria; order Pseudomonadales; family Pseudomonadaceae; genus Pseudomonas; species Pseudomonas syringae pv. coryli. The sequence goes on from NZ_AWQP01000042.1 coordinate 62,479, forward strand.
CAACTGCTCGCGGCTCAGCACCCGGTGCGGCCGTTCGAGAAACACACGTAACAGACGAAACTCGGCGTTGGACAGCGGCACCACCAGGCCATCGGCGGCGGTCAACTGACGCAGGACGCTGTTCAGGCGCCAGGCGTCAAAGCGAATGGTGGTGCGCTGATCGCTGCGCTCGTCGCGGACCCGGCGCAGAATGGTCTGGATGCGCGCGACCAGTTCGCGCGGCTCGAACGGCTTGGCCATGTAATCGTCGGCACCCAGTTCCAGGCCGATGATCCGGTCAGTCGGTTCGCAGCGTGCGGTCAGCATCAGAATCGGGATGTCCGACGTGCTGCGCAGCCAGCGGCACAGTGACAGCCCGTCTTCACCGGGCAGCATCAGGTCAAGCACCACCACGTCGAAGGTTTCCTCGGTCAGCGCCTGACGCATTTGCGTGCCGTCGGTGACGCCACGGGCGTTGATATTGAAGCGCGTCAGGTAATCGCAGAGCAGTTCGCGAATGGCCACATCGTCATCGACGATCAGCGCGCGAACGCTCCAGCGCTGATCGGTCGATGTGGCATCCAGGGAGGTGTCGGGAAGTGCTTGCATAATGCGTCTGTCGCCTGCTTGTGCCGCCATGGACTGGCTGCTGTTGAAGATCAACGCTGCCCCTCATGCTACTTCGCCGGGAGGCTCGGCGGTAGGGTGGCGTGATCGAATGTCGTGCGCATGTCATAAATGTATCGAGATTGATACGAGCGCCTGTCGAGCGTGCCCTGCGAAGCTCACCCTGATAGTTATGACAGTATCCAGTGTCGCGCAACTGCCGTTTAATCGAACGGGCTACCGGCCTGGATGGCCGGTTCTGGCAGACAAACACTTGTCGAGAAGGCCAGGGGCTGTTGCCGCTTCATCGTGGCTCGGGATGAAAGGGCAACAGACCCTGGGCGCATTATCAATCCGCCCGCCTGTTTTCTACATAGACAGGGGCGGCAATCGGATAGCAAGGGAGTGCTGATGATGGCCGATTCAAAAACAACAGCAACGTTGGATGACAAAAAAAAAGCGCGTATCGCCTACCGGCTGGCGCGCACTCAACGCGGTTCACGGACCGACGCATCGCTTGCCCCGGCAGAGGTGGCGGGCATTGTGGACAAGAACGATGGAACGCTGAACAAGGATGTCCTGCTCGGCGAATTCCTTGAGGTCACCCTGCCTCAGTGGGCAGGACTGGTCACTGACCCGGGCGACTCCGATACTTTTTTCATCGATTGGGCCATCGGTGCAGCGGCGGATAACGACGCGTTTAAACAGGTGTTTCGCGATACCGTTACCGCACCGGTGGACCCTGACACCTTTCCCAAGAAGATCGAGATTCCGTTGAGCAGCTTAATGGCAGGCCTGGACAAGCCTGCAGACGGTACTTACAGTCTGCGCTACCGGATTGTACAACCGAATGAACAAGAGACCCCCAGCCCGTCGATCAGCCTGATCGTCGATACCACGCCGCCGGGCGAGCAGCTTGAGCCTGAGCAGATGAGTCTGGCAACAGATCAGTTGACCCAGGCGTTTCTGGACGCACATCCCGACGGTCTGGTCGGCACGCTGCCTGACTATGACGACTGGAAACCCGGCGACAAGGTAGCCTTCTATTGGGTTGGCACGCCATTGCCAGAAAGTGCTGAAGACCTGCCGGATCCGGTGGGTTTCGTTGACGTGGCCAACCCGACGAATAATACGGTGACCTTCCCCGTTTCGGCCATTGAAGCGTCCAGGGACGAGCCCTACTACGCCGTTTACATTCTGGTCGACAAAGCCACCAATCGCACTTCGCTTTCCAGCCCAAAACGCATCGACGTGGCGCTGGGGCTATTGCCCGACAACCTGAAAGACCCCGTCGTGCCATTGGCAGAGCCTCCAGAAAAGTTGATCAACCTGCCTGATGCGAGACTCGGGGTCGAAGTGTTGATCGATTCGTTCGATAACTGGAAGCCGGCTGACCGCATCGAAGTCACTTGGGGCACTGAGGTGCTTCGACCTGAGGAAGTCGGCAGCTCTCCAGATTTTCCGACTTCGATCAGAGTCCCTGATCTGGTTCTGCAGGGGCAATACAATCAAGCGAGCGGCGGCGACCAGCCCACCGATGTGAGTTATCGAATCCTGCGTGGCGTCGTTCCGTCCGAAGTGAAAAGCATCAGCGTCAATGTCAATTTCGCCACTATCGGCCCTGACCCTATAACCGATCCTGGGTGGCCGGATCCGGTCAACGACGCATTACTGCGGGTCGAGGTCTATGGCCAGACGTCCAATCAGTTGAACGTCCTGAAAGAAGAGGACTATAACCAGCCTGCCAAGGTCAGTTTCAGGCTGTATGACAAACTTCAAGCGGGTGAAATTATAGATTTCTACTGGGGCACAAGCCATGTAGCAGAGGCTCAATACACCGTGGCTGCTGGCGACCTGGCAGGCGCTGAGCGTGATGTTGAAATACCCTGGAGTTACATCGATTATGAAGGCAATCGCGTTGACTTGCCGGTTCATTACCGCATTCATGGGCCCGATTCAGAAAACACGCAACACTCGCCGAACACTCTGGTCAACGTAGACGCCATTGTCATCATGCCGGAAGCCCCGGTCTTCGAGGGCACCAGTCCAAATGGCTGGCTGAATTGCAATTCACTCTACGCCAGCCCAAGTGGCCCTCCGGACAAGGGCGAACCGGGTATACGGGTCCGCGTTCCGGATCTTTCGAAATATCTGTCGGACGGTAAAACCGTGACGTTGCACTGGTATGGCTCCGAGGGAAATACCGGCGAAGAGCCTATTCCCGGCACCGAAAAAGACGAGGATATCCTGCTGGGAGCCAGCCATCCTGTCACCGGTTTCACCTGGCTGGTCACCCCCTACGATACACACATCCTGCCCATCTACGATCGTGGCGGCCGCAGCCAAAACGGGAGCGCAAGGATCAAGTACTCCTTCAGCATGGATAGCGCCACTACTAAACCGCCGGAAACCACCAGCGAAACCATCAACCCGCCGGAAACCACCAGGAAAACCGTTAACCCGCCGGAAATCACCAGGAAAACCATTAACTCGCTGGAAACCACCGCCCGAGTAGGGATGTACGACGCAGCCGGGCCTTGTCCTCTTCGTCCAGAAGAGCCGAAAGAAAAGTAACAAGGGTTGCCGATAGAGGGGGTCTGCGGCCAGTCGCAGGCACCCTGTCGGGTATAAGCCGGCTCAGGTTGCTCCCAAACGGTTTAGGAAGGCCGACGCGTACCGGGTCATGTCACCTACGCTTATCGGTATTTCCCTCGACGACCCTCTACTGTCGGAACCTCCCTACGGTTACCTAGGAAACGTCCTACAGAGCATTCAGTTGGATCCCGCTAGTCTTGCGGCCTCCCTCCCGAGGCCGCTTTCGGGCAGTCGTCACGGGGTTCGACCTGGTTTACCTCAAGGTAATGCATACTCATGAATGCTCCATTCGTGCTGCGTCCGCTTTCATGGACATTGAAGACCGTTATTCTCCTCTCTCCCTTGCTGACCGGCAGTCATGCGCTTGCGCAAATCCTTGTCGATACGCCGCAGACCATTGATGCGACAGCCCCGCTGGACAGCTATCGGATTGTCAGCACCGGGAATCTGACCGCCAACGGCGCGACAACCCTGCAAATAACCACGGTCACCGGGGCGAAGCTGACGCTCACTGGCAGTCAGGTCAGTGCGGGCACCAACTCTTCAGCCGTATCGCTGACCGGGGCAGATGCGTTGATCGTCGGTAGCGTCCTGACAGGTGCCGCGGATGGCCTTGGGATGGGCAATGAAAGTGCGCGACTGGTCGGCTCCACGGCCACCGTCATCGGCAGCACGATCACGGCCACGAATCGCGGGATAAATGCCGGTTCGCTCAGCAACCTGACCCTGGAAGGGACTTCGGTGACGGCCACCGGCACCAATGGCAGAGGCATGGAGATGTTTGACTCCACGGTGAAGGCGTCCGCCAGTACCATCACCGGGCAGCAATATGGCGTGCGCTTGCGCGCTGACCCGGGCGTACCCTCAAGCAATCTGCTGGTTCTGGAGGGAACCCGGGTCGAAGGTATCACCGGGTCGGCGCTGATCGTCGGAACGCCCACCGGCGCGCCCGCGACTGCCGATATCCAGGTCAACAATGGTTCTACGTTGACCGGCGGCAATGGCAAGATACTGGAGTTGATCAACGGTTCAACGGCGCACATGACCGTGGACAACAGCCATCTGCTGGGCGATGTATCGGCGGGTGAGGGCAGTACCGCCAGCCTGACACTGCAAAATAACGCGACCCTGACCGGGCGCCTGGAGAACGTATCCAGCCTGTCGCTCAGTAGCCAGGGCCAGTGGGTGATGGTCGAGAATGGTCAGGTGAATGAACTGTCCATGAACGGCGGTTCGGTCAGGTTTGGCGACGCGGCCTCGTTTTACACCTTGTCACTCGCAAGCCTGTCAGGGAGCGGCACGTTCATGATGGACGTGGATTTCGGTGGCCAGGCCACTGACTTTCTTGACATCACGGGCAGCGCGACCGGCAGTCATACTGTGCTTATCGGCAGCACGGGTGTCGATCCGCTCAGCGATACCAGCCTGCACGTCGTGCATGCGGCAGCCGGCGATGCGAGCTTTTCGCTCGCAGGCGGCGCAGTGGATCTGGGTGCCTGGTCCTATGACCTGATCAAGCAGGGCGACAACGACTGGTATCTGGATGCCACCACCCGCACCATCAGCCCTGGCGCACAGACTGTCATGGCGTTGTTCAACACGGCGCCGACTGTCTGGTACGGGGAATTGACGACGCTACGTTCGCGCATGGGCGAGTTGCGTATGGACCAGGCCCGTTCCGGTGGCTGGATACGGACCTACGGCAACAAATTCAATGTCGCCGACGCCTCAGGCTTTGGATATCAGCAGGTTCAGAGCGGTGTCGCACTCGGCGCAGATGGCAAGCTGCCTGTGGGGTCTGGGCAATGGCTGGCAGGTGTGATGATCGGGCAGAGTACGTCCGACCTCAGTCTGGATCACGGTGCCAGTGGCAAGGTCGACAGCTACTCGCTGGGCGCTTACAGCACCTGGCTGGACAGCGAGAGCGGCTATTACGTCGATGGCGTGATCAAGCTCAATCAGTTCAAGAACAAGGCCAGAGTCAATCTCAGCGATGGTTCCCGCACGCGCGGCAACTACGACAATCTGGGAGTGGGCGCGTCGCTGGAGCTGGGTCGGCACATCAAACTGGACAACGGCTATTTTCTCGAACCCTATACTCAGCTGGCGGGTCTGGTCGTTCAGGGCAAGGACTACGCACTGGATAACGGTATGCGTGCCGAAGGTGACCGCAGCCGGTCGCTGCTCGGCAAGGTCGGTACGACAGCGGGGCGCAGTTTCGACCTGGGCAAGGGACGTACGCTGCAACCTTACGTGCGGGTGGCCGTGGCTCACGAGTTCGTCAACAGGAACGAGGTCAAGGTCAATGACAACGTGTTCAACAACGACCTCTCCGGTTCCCGTGGCGAGTTGGGGGCGGGTGTGTCGGTGTCGCTGTCTGACAACCTGCAGTTGCACGCTGATTTCGATTACAGCAACGGCGATGCCATCGAGCAGCCGTGGGGCGCCAGTGCGGGCTTGCGTTACAGCTGGTAGTGACAGCGAGGCGCGGTGGCTCACGCCTGATCGCTGATCGCTGATGCGCCAACGGTCCTATCACTTGTGCCAGTATCGGCAGAAAAAAACAGGGTGTTAACTGATGGGCATGGCGGTCGGCAAACGGGTCGGCCACCGCTTCATTGTGCTGGAGGCCCGGCTCATGCCTGTGATTTCAAAGTGGATCGAACAGATCAGAAACCTGTTCTGGCCAGCTTCAAGGCGCAAGAGTGCGCTGCTTGCGCCGCCCATGATCGCCGAACTTCTTCCTGACGTACCCGGTGGTGAACCCAACTTGCTGCCCAGCAGCGCCTGGCTCGTGCCGTTGCGGGTCGATTTTCCCATGTGGCAAAACTCCGGACCCACCCCGGTCGATCCCGAGTATCTGCGCGTGTACTGGAATGACATGCTGCTGGAGGAGAAGGTCTGGACCGAACCTGTACAGCCTGCCGATCTGTTCAGCATGATCGAGCAGCAATACCTTATAGAAGGCCTGCATCGACTCCGCTATAGCGTCGAGACCGCCAATCAGGTGCAGACCGAGTCCGAAACACTGGCCTTTGTCATTGATAAAACGGCACCGGTATTCGCCGACGAAGGGGCGCTGATTTTTCCAGCCGAAATCGTCAGTGACGGTCTCACGGCGGCCTGGCTGGACACTCATGGCGATACCCTGCTGGCCGAGGTACCTGCGTATTTTTCGCCGAGCGCAGGGGACCTCATTACCTGGTACTGGAGCAGCACGCTGACGGGGTCGGAGCACACCGGAACCCTGACGCTTGAAACGTCCGATATCGGTAGTGCGATCCATATTGCCTTCGACAGGCAACTGATTCTCGAGAGCGGCGATGGCATTCGTTATGCGTCCTACAGGCTGAAGGATCGTTCGGGCAATGCCGGGCCTCGAGCGCTGGCTGTTTCGCTGCTGGTCTCCGCTCAGCCAGTTCCACGTGTGTTGCCTCCTCCGCGGGTTCAGAAGGCCGCAGGCTCGGCAAGCGCCAGCTTGCTTGATCCGGTAGATGCCTTTCAGGGCGCAGTGGTATTGATCCCTGAGAATGCGGTGATTCTTCCCGGTGAGACGGTCCGCGTCCAATGGGCCGAGCCAGGCAGTGTGGGCTCCTTTCTTACGGAAATCGCAGACTCGAGACTGTTCCGCGTTCCCCCCACGCAAATTGCCCAGCATTTCGGCAAGTCGATCCCGGTGTACTACGAGGTGTTCGAAAAAAACGCCGACTCACCGCATCTTTCGGACCGGCATACGCTGAGTATCCTGGGAATGACAGGCTTTCCCGTCGTGCAGTGTGACAAGGTGTCCGGGGGGCGTCTGAGACTGAATGACATTGCCGAGGGAGGTTACGCACGGTTCACCCTGGACAGTTGGTCATTCATGGGCACTGATCAGTTTGTCAGCGTCGAGGTGCATGGCGTCAGCAGTGCTGATAATGAGTTGTTGATCGTTAGCGTGCTGGACGAGTACCCGGTGCCGCTGGTGGGCGATAAAATCGACGCCGGTCAGATCAGCAAAACGGATTTGAACAGATTTCTGATCGGCACTCAGCTGGATGTCCGGGTGCGGGTGAGTTTCGACCAGACGCTCTCCTGGCAGCCTTTTCCTTCACTGAGACCGACGTTGTACGCCTGAGAAGGTCATGGACCGCCGGGTCGGCGGTCCATGGCGCATTGCTACTTGTAGGTCATCGTGAAGCTGAGTGCCCCTTTGGCCTTGCCCGGCCGGATCGCGCTGCTGGCCTGCGTCTGATAGAAGCGGGCGTAGAAGTTCAGCACCACGTTGCCGGGTGTGATCGCGATCAGTGGCACTTCGGTCTGCAATTCCATGGGCGTGACGCCATCACCTTTGAGGACCTGAATCCCCATGCCCTTGGCATCCGAATCGCTGGTCAGGCTGAAAACCCCGCTGTTGGCAGGGCCCTCGGGGACCGAGCCTTCGACACCATCGAGCTGGATATGCGCCGTTGCCACGAAGCCTGAGCCCGTGTCGGTCTCGCAGTTACTCAACGCAATACTGAAGGGCACCGCCGGTGTGGTGAAGCCGGGACCGGTGAAGTCAGCGCTGTCCCACTCACCCAACTGCACCGGGTCGGCACTGACCGGGTCTGCACCGACGCTGCACTGTGCCTGAAGTACCGTGCCGGTTAGCCCGAACCTCATGATCCTGCCAAGCGTCGTCATGCTTCCGGAGAACAGCTCACTGCCATTGAGCACATTCGGTCCGGAAGGAATCGGCCCGGTCTTGACCAGCGTGAGGTAGTTGTTCATATGCAGTAAGCGAATGCTCGTGAGCATATCCCGGTGGTCGTTGAGGCCAATGAACGGAACGGTGGCGCTGCCGCCTGCCGGCATGAAGCAATTGGGGCAGTTGCTGTCATACGGGTGCCCCAGTCTGATCCGCACCCCGACGCCAGGAATATTGGTTTGCAGGATCTTGCCGCTGAGGTCTTCGCCATTTATAGGGTCCACGTTGCCAGGAAAGATCGGAGCCGTTGCCGTTGCGTTGAATTCGAGAAGGGCCGTGCCGTCATTTCTGCAGGCCGCCTCCAGGCCCGCGTGGTCTGGTGTGCCTTCAAACACATCGATGCTGCCGATGACGGTGCCCACTCTGGCGTCTCTCGGGACGTAGAGGGTGCCGATGTCACGCCGGTAATCCTTTAGTCCCGGAGGGGAAACCCAGTAGCAATCGTTGCTGGGGGTGTCGTCCGGTACGTCGGAATAAGCCGCAGCGCTATAGCTGGCCCCCAACAGGATCAGACTCGAGAGCAGGGCGTTCAATGCAGTGTTCATGGGGTGATTCCTGAAATAACAATGTCGCGGATGGCTCAGACCTGATGTCACTGGGCGCACGTCATGTCTTGCATTCGGTAGCCCTTGGTCAGAGGCATGCCGGCGGGGTCGATGTGCAGGCGGCACTGCGGGTCGCTTTTCTCTCCCCAGTGGACATCGAGGGTTTGCGCCTGCATGCCGGTGGACAGCAACAGCTGCCCGCCCTGGCCTGCGATGCCGAGGATGTTGCCCTGCGCGTCGCTGACCTGGGCGCCGAATGGCAGCGGCTTGCCACTTTGAGTGGTCGCATTGATGACCAGGCGTGTCACCGTGCGCGCAGCGAAGGTGGTCTTGATCACCGCACCCCTGGCAGGCACCACTTGAGTACTGGCGTTATCGATTTCCACCTCGGGACCCAGTCGGTCGGTTTGCAAGGCGATCGGGTTATAACGGTAGGGGCGCAGATAGGGCATCAAGGCGTAGCCGCGGCTATTGGTCCTGACACCGGTCGCGTTCTGTATGCCAACACCTGGTGTATCCGGCACTTCGACCAGCGCGATGGTGTCGCCCAGGCTCGGGCCGAACTCGATGCCGTCCGCATGCAGCAACAAGGCGCCACTGACGTTGACCGACGCACTTCGATAATCGTTGCCTTGACTCACACCGGCGCCCAGGCTGGCGAAGGGGGCCTGATAGCCCGCCGCAAGGCTGGCACTTTGCTGCTCGCCATCATCGTTGCTCAGGCTGGCGTGATAATTGACACGGTTTTCGTAGAGGCTGCCGCTCAGGCTGCCGCTCAGGCTGCCTCGCTGGCTGTGGCGATTGGCGCTGCTCTGCAGGTCGAGTGTGGCGTTGCTCGAATGGCCGGTGCCGAGGGGCATCGAGATGCTCAGGCCGAACTGCCGGTCGTTGCCACGGCTACTGGCTGTGCTCAGTGACTGGGAGGCGTAGAAGTTGTAGGTGATCCCGGCATGATGGGTGTTGAAGTTGAATTGAAATTGACGCTGCTCGATATCGCTGCCCCAGTAATCCTGTTGCGACAGCGTCAGGCCCACGCTGCTGCGTGCGCCGATTCTCTGATGAACCGAAGCCTCCAGGCGGCTTCTGCGGCTGCCTGTGAACGTATCGTCGTTGCTGCGCTGACTGACGGCTTCGTCGAAGTCCCGATAGCCTTCGGTGGAGTAGCGATAACCGGCGAAGCGCAGATTGGTATGGGTCGTGAACGCCTTGCCGTACTTGATGGCGTAACTCATGCCCTGCACGCTGGACTGGCCGGCTTGATCGATGCTGGCGCGTGACCGGGTCACGTCGAACGCCATCGCTCCCAGCGTGCCCATGTCCCGTGAAACGCCCAGCGCAGCGGCATGGTAGAAGTCGCCGGTCATCAGTCCGCCATAAAGGGTCGAGTTCCAGCCTGTTCCAACGGCCAGCGTTCCCTGCCACAGCCAGGGATGTTCTGTGGCAGAGGCACCGTTGAAGCGGCCCAGGGCTGCGCTGTATTTCCAGACGCCTTCGCGCAGCAGGTTGCTGATGGTCGAGTAGGGTTGGGTAAAACGCCGTACCTGGCCATCGGCCTCGGTCAGCACGATCTCCAGTTCGCCGCTGCCCGCCGTGTTCAGGTCATCTATTTCATAGGGGCCGGCACTGACATACGTGGAGTAGATCGGGTAGCCGTTCTGCAGCACTTCCAGTTTGGCCCTGCTTTGCGCAACGCCACGAATCACCGGTGCGTAACCCTGCAGGGAATCGGGAAGCATCTCCTGATCGGTTTTGATCAACCCGCCCTTGATCGGCACGCTGCGGAAGACATCGCCGCCGGTGTAGGTTTCACCGAGGGTCAGGTTAGCGTGCGTGCCGGGCAGGTCGCGCTGTGCATAAGCATAGGCTCTGGTCCACTCTCGATGTCCCTGTGCATCCTGACGCACGCTTTGATTGCTGCGCAATCGCCATGCCCCGAGGTTGATACCGGTATTGAGGTACAGGTCTGCGCTGCTGCTGGTGCCTGTCTCCTTGTGGGCCGTCTGTTGCGCCGAGGTCTGGTAATTGATGAAGGCGGCGTTGATGCCGTAATCCCAAAGCGCCGGGTCCACCCGGCCGGTGGCATCGCGGCGCATGGCGATCTGCGGTATCGAGATCGACAGTTGCAGTCTGCCGCCGTCCAGTACGACTTTGGAGTCCGGAATCAATTGCCCCAGAGCGACACAGGCAACCTGCAACAAAGCCGGGTCGGCCAGGCTGTCGAGGCGTACGCCGATCTGCTCCAGCAATTCTCGCGACAGGCAGGGCAGCAGGCCGTTGCCTTGCGGGTCGGCATCGAAACGGATCTGCCGTTGGCCGAAATAGCGCATGTTGACGTGGATTTCTACCCAATGCTCGCCTGGTCCGAGGCTGTCGGCGACTGCCAGCTGGTTCAGCACGCTGGCTGCGGCCTCACTGTCATAGTCCTGGCCCTGACGCAGGAAACCGGACTGGAAATTGGCGGGGGTTGCCGCTCTGGTGAGTTCCAGCGGCACGGCAACGCTGCCGCACACAATCAGCATCTGCATAAAGCGCAGGCGCACTGGTATGAGCCCGGAATCGGGTAATAGGGTCATGTTCAATGTCCTGGGGATGGAGCGGGCCAGCGCTGGTTCAGTCAGTCAGCGTGGCCGTGGCTGTCAGCGGCGTGCTGTAGCCGCCGTAATCGTTGATCGCGGAAAACACCACCTGCAGGCCCGGACCGGCTTTCGTTTCATTGAGCTCGTATTGGCGAGAGCTGAACGGGCCAAGCATGGCGACCTCCCTGAGCTTTTCAGTCCTGCCACCGCCGGAGACTTCGAGGCGAATGAACGACACGTGAAAGGGCGTCGGATTCATCGCGGTCAGCTCTGCCTTGCCCGCAATCTGCCTGACCGACCATTGCAGGTCCTTGAGGCGGGCAATAGGGTTGTCAGTCAGCAGAGCCGGGCGATAAAACAGTTTGATACGGGTGCGCAGGGCAATATTCAGTACATTGCCTTGCGACTGACTGGCCTGAGGTATTTCCTGCACGTTGAAGTAGAACAATGATTCACGATCGGAGGGCAGGTCGTGGGGCAGGCCATTGATCTGTACCTGTTGTTCCTTGCCCGGATTAAGGCGGAAAAGTGGCGGCGAAGGTGCGAATGGAACGACGGTGACCGTGTCGTCTGCCTCCGTATTTACCCAGGTCTGCACCGCGAACGGGCGATCACTGGGATTGGATATGACCACCGAAGTACTGCGCTTGTCGCCGTCGAACACGATGCGAGTTGCGTTGACAGTCAAGGCTGCCTGGCTGGCGGGTATATAAGCTGCGCACATGAATAACAGCATGCACGCCGCAATCGCAGGTGGTTTAAACGCCTGTTGGAAAATCATGGAAAGTTACCTTGTACGTTCAGGCCCGAAGCGAACCTGAACGTATTGAAGATGCTTCACGTGAAAGAACGGTTGGTTTTTACACGGTGAGCGAATGAGTCGATGTATCAGTTAATCCCGACAACGAACTGTACATCCGCCGAAGCGGCACCGGGTTGAACGGTAGCCAGTGTCGAACGGTAGTAGGCGTTGAACACCATGTCGGTGACACCCCCCTCGACCAGTGGGTAAGCCGCCGAGGCGTCGCCTGGTTTGATGGAGGCCCCGGTCTGGTCCTTGATCACGATCGCAACGCCCCTTGCCCCGTCGACAGTAGGGGTGACGCCGAAGTAATCGCCGCTGCTGTCAGGGGCGCCGATGAAGGTGACTTTGGCAGTATTCGCGGCGCCGCCAGACGTAAGGCCGCAATTGCCGTCGTCATTGACGCGCAGGGCAAAGCTCTTGCCAGACACTTCGTCACCGATGCCGGTGAAACGGCTGGCTTCGATAGAGCCCATGTTCACCACGTTGCCGATAGAGCCATCGCCCGGATTGACCACTTCGATAGGGCAGGTGGTGGCGGTGATCTTGCCTTCGAAACGGATGGTGCCGGGGGCGGGGTTTGCGGATACGACAGTGGCGGTCAGTGTGGTCGCCAGAGCAAGGCCCAGTACGGATAGCGTTTTGTTCACGATAAAAACCTTATAAGTATTAACGTTACAGGAGTAAAAATGTAACTATTTATGGTGTCTTGGGAGACGGTTTGTGTTGCGTGTCATGACGGGGCGGGAGTTTACAGCAGGGGCGTTAGTTGCAAAGTCTCTGGAAGGCTTTGTTTAATGGCGGGAGGTGTAGGATATTTCCTAAACTAGTGTCGTACATTTTAAATCTTGGCTTTTAATGCTATTCCGGGTTTTTCGCTGGTCTTTGCGTTATTTGTTCGGGCAGGGAAATAGAAAGGGCGAATGTAACGGCTGGAGAAGTAAAAAACGTTGACTGAAATACCGCCGACAGTAACAAACTTTTTGTCGGCGGCTGGGAATCGAGCTTTATCTCTCGCGAATTCTGTAGGGTGTAAACTTGAATGCGTCTTTGCCGAGTTTGCGAATAGGTTCTAATAAACCGGTAGCTCGCCAATCTCGCCTGGCTCTAGATGGTGCTTGTGCAGCAGAAGCAGCATCAGCAGCATTAGCAGCAGCAGTAGCCCGTGCCGATGTCGGGCTGACCCGGGCGTTAGGGCCTGTGCTCGGCCGCGGGTTCGGTATTGGCCTGACCGTCACTCTTGGAAAACTATTCCCTACAAAGTCATCTACGCCCAAAGGCGCTGGACCAGACGCACCCTTAGACTTTCGCGTCCAACCGGTAAAAAAACTGAATAGTCCGCCCGTCGCTGCCGCTTTAGCTGCATCGTCTCCAGCGTTGAGCGCAGCTTGGACCGCGCTTTTAAGCGCACTTCTCAATATCCCCCCACCAATCTCTACAGCGGCCCCGATATAGGTGAGGTATTGCCCTGCCTGAATGGCTTTGGTGTCTCCCGTCGCCAGACCATAAGTACTGGCAACCGTTGATGCAGCACTGATTACGGTCCCTGTCGCCAACACTGCTGCTGTAATGGTGGCAGCCGAGTATGCGGTCATCGATATACCCAGAAATGTGATAGGGCCCGTGATGGGTGTGGCTATTCCGAAGGTGGTAACTGTCGCGTAGAAACCGAGTAGTGTGATCACCACGCCAGCCGCGAGCGTGAGCCAGGTCCCCATCCCCAGGTCCCCTGGCTTCTCTGCCGGTATCGCATCCTCATCGGGCCGTCGCAGCCTGCCGCTCTGGGAGCTGGCGTCATGCCCGGTGGGGTCGCGCCAGGCAATGGGATTACCCAGGCAATAGGTATAGGGGTTGAGCCCGCCTGCGCCAAAGGGGCTCAAGGAATCGGGGCTGTGAAAACGCATCATTCCGGGGTTGTAGGCTCTGTAGCCATTGCCCAGCAGGTACCAGCCCGTGTCTTTTTCGCATACCTCGCCGTTGAACGCTGTGACGCTGAGCAGCGAGTCATCGCTGTGGCGTTCTCCGTAGGCGCTGTATACAGCTGTTCGCAAGGTGTTCTGCTGAAACTCAGCGAGAACGCTCTGGTTCGCATCCGTCAGCAACAGCAGGGTGTCTGCAGGTTCTCCGACGGTCTGCTGGCCGACGGGTTGCTCGCCGATGTGCAGAAACTGAGTGCGTCGGCTGTCCTGCACGGTGCTGCTCAACTGCTGATCCTGATAAAAACGCAGTATTTCGCTGTCATTGCCATTGCGGGTGGTGAGCAGATGATCATGGCCGTCGTACGTGTAAGTGTTGATCGCCCCACCCGCCGGTTTATTCACCTGTAACAGGCGGCTCTGGCTGTCGTAGTCCAACTGGTTGCCATGCTCGTCATTGGTTTGATTGCCGTTGGCGTCATACCTGAACGTCGGGTCGGGTGTGCTCCGAGGAGGCCTGTAGGTGATGCCGAGTAACTGGCATCGGTCCCCGGATTCGGGGTCACCCTCTTTGCCATAGCGAAAAGTGGCTGTCTCCATGGTGTCGTTGGCAAACTCGGTAAAGTTCAGGGTCATGTTGTCCAGTTCGTCGAAGCTGAACGACTGCCTGAGTATCGCCCTGCCGGATGCGTGCACTGGCAATTTGCTGCCTGAATAGCTGACGAGGATCAGACGGCTTCGTGCGTCATAGCTGAACTCTTCCAGCAGCAGGCTGTTGCCCGCCTTCTGCAAGTGACGGCTTTGCAGGAGCCCGTCGGGTCGCCATTGCTGTTCCAGCGTACGTACCGGGTGATCGCCTGCAATCTGCGTCCTGAGAATTTCCTGTCCCTGGTCGTCATACTCCATGCGGTTTACCAGGCGGGTCCCGGCGGCCAGGTCGTGGGTCGTGATCTCGCGGGTCTGACCCAATGTGTCATACGCGACAGTCACCTTCACGTTGTCCTGGACGATGCTTTCAAGCTGGCCGAACTTGTCGTACCGGTAACTCGTTTCCACACCTTTGACGCGGTGTTTTACGCCGCCTTTGAGCCGGCCTTTGACGACGCTTTTGACCGGGTTTTTGACTTCTTTTTGTTCGACGTCGGTGCGGTACATCGCACGGCCCTGCAGGGATGTCCGATGCAGGGTTTTCCAGGTCCGCTCTTGTAGATCACCCTTCCAGGTCTCTTCGGTCAACTGGTTGTGCGCGTCATAAGCGTAAGCGCGCTTACCTTGCTGATTGGTGGCAGAGGTCAGGCGGGCACTGACGTTGTTATAGTCAAACTCGGCGGTCTCATCCGGTGCAGTACTGGAGACGATCTGGTCGGTGAGTGCCAGTTTGTAGGTGTAGCTGATGCCGTCACCCTTGGCCGTTTTGCGGGTTTTGACCTGCGTGTGACCGTCCTCATACTGGTAATGCTCGATACGTTGCCCGGCCTGGGCCAGTGTCATACGCCCCAGCCCGTCGAACGCCTGTTTACCCGCCGGAGTTTTGGTAGTGCCGTCCGGATGAGTCATTTCCAGGCCGATCGGCAGCTCGGCGTTGCTGTGCGATGCATAATTGCGACGCGCCACGCTGCTATCCGGCAAGCGGGTGCTGACCATGCGCGACCAGGCGTCATAGCTGAACTGCGTTTTGTGGTTGGACTCATCGGTCTGCTCCGTGCAGCGTCCCAGTCCGTCGTAGAGAAAGCTTTGTGAGCTCAGGTCTTTCCCAGCTGCGTTCTGGCTCTTGATCTTGACGGGCTTGCCGAACATGTTCAGCCAGGTCTCGCTGCGACCACTGATCAGAGGTTCGGCTTCACCGCTTTGTACCCAGGCGCTCTGGATAGGACCGTTATGTTCTTCATTGCCGATGGGGTCGTAGTACTGGTGCGTCTGCACGCCGTGATCAGTGGTAACGACAGACTGGACGTTCCAGTCGTCGTAGGCGTAGGTGCTGCGCGTGGTGAACAGTTGCTGGTTGTCGAACCAGTCGTAATCCGTTTCGTATTGCACGTTGTTCCAGGCGTTGTAGTGCGCGGAATGGATCATGTGCATCACTGCAGGATTACTGCTGTCGATGTGGTCCCGTTCCTCGAGTATTGCCCGGCCCAGGCCGTCCATGACGGAGCGGGTCTTGACCTTGCGGGCATCGATCACCACTTGTTCTGCCTGCTGCTGCGGAGCGGAACACAGGGTGTACAGGTACTCGCGACTGGCTTCATAGCCGGTGGAACCCGAATTCGGTGCGATCGTTTCTTTGGTCAGCCGGTTGAGCGCGTCATAGACATAGAGGATCTCCACGCCTTCTTGCAGGGTCAGCAGCACCTGGCCGGTCAACAACGACTGCTGTTGCAGCTTGCTTATGCGGGTGCCGTCGAAGCCGATCGTGGTGATTTCTATGAGTTGTACCGGGACCTCCAGTTGCCTGCTCTTGCCCTTGCTGTTGCTGTTGCTGTACTCGTAGACGGTAACGGTGTCGTTTCCATTCATGGACTCGATATTTTTCCCGGTTCGACCATGCTGGAAAGGCGTATCCGGCTGGTTGATGTACTCCAGCAGGGTCTTTTGCAATTCCACAGTGGTGCCATCGCTTTCAAGCTGCAGCAGCGTTTCCGTTTCCGGCACGATCCAGTCGGGTAAGCCGCTGCTGGTCAGTGCGGGCAATGTGCGGTAGCGATAACGCGTGGACAGGGTAGGGGCCTTGGGCTGCGACGACAGGGCGGGTTTGACCACTTTTTCTTTCACCCGGGAGACAAACCCTTCCGCATCGGCCGGGCAACCGTCGCCACCGCTGGCCGGGTACCAACTGCTGACTTCTTCGATTCCGTTGGCTCGCGTATGCACCAGCAGATTGCCGTAAATGTCATAGGTATCGGTGACGGTCTCTGTGCGGGTCCGCTCAGGCTCGTCGAGTCGTTGCCAGCGGGTGGTGACTTTGCTGGGTAGCTGACAATCGGCGGGCTGCTTTGAGTAATGCACGCCCTCCAGGATGTTGTAGTCGGTCGTGACCGTTTGCTGGTTGTTGTTCTGGGTGGTGACTTCAATGGTCTGCAAGTGGAAGCGGTTGAAGGTCCGCTCTATGCTGCGCACGGCCTTGCTGTCGACCCACAGGCTTTCGGTGCAGACATAGTTGTACTCCTGCACATGTTTAAAGAGGTTGTCCAGGCCATTGTCCTCCCAGAAGATGGGCAATCCTGCGCCGAGAAAATTTCGTGAGCGTTGCTGGCGGTCCTTGTAGGTATAGCGCACATCGAACTTTGCCAGACGCAGACCGGGATCGATGATGTGTCGTGTCACTCTGGGTATGGGCAGGCGACCGGCGCTGGATGGAAACGCATGGCCCTCGTCCTGGTAGTAAATGTCTTCGCTGCTTCCTGTCGGTGTCTCTACATGCCTGACACATAACTGATTGCCATTCTCCAGGCCATATTCGAAGCGCCACGACGCGTTGTTCTCGGTGGGCAGGGTGATGCGCGATACGTGTTTGGCGGTACCGACGAGGGTCATCAGGAAGCGCGCCAGCGGAGTGCCGCCAGCGCCCGCGTACGGATGCAGATCCAGCTCGACGGAGGTGGTGCTGCGGGCAATTTTCAGCAGCGTCTGACCCAGGTCATCAGTGATCGAATCAAGCCTGTAGGTGCTGCTGTTGAACACCGTGTGCTTGAGCGCAATGCTGTGCCCCGACGGCGCAGTGATTTCCACCGCCCAGGCCATTTTTTTATTGCCGCTGCTGTGCAGCTTGAGGATTTCCTCCAGACCTGACTTGTGCACCACCCGGTAACGCTCATCGTCCAGCTTGTAGAAGTGGAAGGTGTCGAGTTTCTTCTCCGTCATCGTCAGTCGACCGCCGCTGCTGGTGCCGTCGACCCGGAAGGTCTCGCCCGTGCTGAGGGACAGGATCTGAGTGGCAGGATCGTACTGCGACACTTGCAGGTTCCAGCCCAGGCCATAGCCGCTGTCCAGCTTATTGAGCTGGCTGTAGGACATGTCGAGTCGAAACTCTGGCCCGCGCAGGTCATTGCTTTGCAGATCGGGCAAGCTGATCGATATGTTGTACAGCCCGGTGCGTGGGTCAACGCCGCTTTTCAGACAACTCATGAAATTGAGCGCGTTGGAGTGCACGGAAGTAGAAGCAGCCATGGAGCGGACCTCGCTGATTGATGCGTGACAAGCGCAGCGGTGCCTGACGATTGTGCAGTCCTTGCGCTCTGGTCATTGACGACCCCAAGCCTGAATTCCCGGAGGCGTCCGTGTGGCTGGAGGTCTTGCCTAACCCTAACAGTCCGTGCCCGGGCAACAACCTAGCAGTAGTGCTAGTGGGCAACTGAGGTGCATCGGCGTAAAAAAATCCTATCCGCATTCTCAGGGGCAACCTTGCGATCTACCCATTTCAGGCGGAAACGAGAAAGGAGTCTCACTCATGGCGCTGGATCTTCCCGCCCCCAAGGTGCCCGGCCTGCAGCAGCCCGGGAACTACCTCGATCTGGATCAGTTGGGCAGTGTCGACCTGACCACCTGGATCGACTACCCAGGCATCAAGAACGGCGATCGGTTCATGCCCAACTGGCGAGGTTGCGGCGCTCTGGGCGCAGTGGAGGACTATGTCGGCGATGTGATCGAGGTCGTGGGATTGCAGCCTGAAGGCATGCCCCTGTTGATCAATAATCCGTTGCTGGTGAGGCTTGATAAGGGGTGGGTGTTTTACTCGTACGTCGTCGTTGGTCGCCCCCATGAATCCCTGCGCCTGTTCTTCTATGTCGGTAAACCACCGTCAACGGCCGCCGGGCTGGGGGTGCCGCAATGCAAAGAGTCTCACGATCTGAAGCTTGACCCTGAGCTGCTGTGGCAAGGCGAGGACTTGTTGATCGTGACGCCGCCGTATCTGGCCATGCGCGAGGGCGACAGGGTGACCCTCACGCTGGATCTTTATTACGCTGAAAACGATTACTCGCACTCTCTGTCCTCTTCCCAGGTATTGACCCTGAAAGAGGTGGGCCAGCCCTTGCAGTGGCCGATAGGGCCCAACGAATTTGTATCCATTGAAAATGGCTTCGTTCTGATGAGCTACTGCATCGAGTATGCCGACTCCACATCGACGACGGCTTCGGTCGCTCAGTCGCTGGCCATCGTCGCACCCTCAGCGGCGTTATTGCCCGCCCTGACCATCAAGGATTTCAACGGCGGCTCACTGGACCCGGAGGCTTTTCCTGACGGCATCACCCTGCTGATCGACCCTTTCGGCATTCAAGTCGATGACGATGTCGTGGTTTACGTCTCCAGCGGCAATCGACTGGTGCAGACCCTCAGGGCTGACATAACCAATCTCGACAGTGGCGTACTGCAGTTCTCGCTGGCTCAGGCCTGGCTTTCCGCCAATAACGGCAAGGAAATCGAGCTGGTGTACCAGTACGCGCGACCCGGCCGTGCAGCCAGCTCGTTGCCGCGCAAGGTCATTCTGCGTCGGCCACTCGATCTACCGGTGCCCGTTATCGAAGACGCGATCATTGAGAATCCCGTTGAAGGGGGGGTGAAGGGCTATATCTTTGCCTCGCAGATGGAGACCGGGGTGACGATTCGCATACCGAAAGAAGCGGTCATCGGCGAAGACTCCACGGTACAGATGTACTGGGACGGTTACGGAAGCACGGGCAGCTTTATCGCTGATCCTTCGCCAGACGATCCGCGCCTGTTCCTCATCCCGCCCACAGCGGTCCCGGCCAACATGGGCAAGCGTCTGGCCGTGTATTACAAGGTCGTTTCAGCAACGCAATCGGGCACCTCGAAAGTATTCGATCTGGAAGTCAGAGCCGAGGACTTCGGTTGGCCGTACATCCAGATCATACGCCCACGCGCCACCGACGGCCGGCTTTCACTGGCCGAGGTACCACCAGAAGGTGCTGGTCTTGACCTGGCGTCCTGGGTCTACATGGCGCCCGGACAACGGGTACGAATCAAGGCCACTGGCTTGTTGAAATCGGGCTTGGAGCAGACGGTCGGACTACGTACCGGCGCCGCCGAACCGCTCAGTGAGGCGGAATACGATGCCAAGAAGGTGTCGGTGATTATCCCGAGGGATTTCCTGGAAAGTCTGCAAAGAGACAGTCAGACCAACACGGTGACAGTTGAAGTCAGCTTTGATGAAGGGGCGCATTACACGCAGTTTCCGGCCATCGGTTTCACGGTGCTGGAGGATCTTTTTTTACAGGGCGGCGGGCTGGCGCAGGACGCGACAGGCACCGGCATGACCCCACACTTACATGGACGTGATCGTATGGCCAATAACTCGCTGAACAGCCTGACCGAGTGGATGAAAGACCCCGGCAACAATGTGATGTGGGGCTGGGATTCCATCGCTGCAATGGCTCGGGGCAAGGTGAATAACCTGTTGCTTCAGGAGTACATCGCGCGTTTCTCATCGAACGCCTACTTGAAGCCCGTCAGCGGAGAGGTGGCACTGACCGACCAGGTCAAGGAACGTATTCACAACTTCATTCTTGATGCGCCCAGGCTCGCGTTCTCGAACGATAACCTGGGTCAGTCTCATGCAACATTGACCTGTTCGATTCTGGGCGGAACGCAATTGACGATGAGAAATAACGTCGACAATTGGGAAGCCTACAGAGTGATTCATATCGATGCGCTGCAAGGTCCGAAACTGACACTGGATCTCGCCCTGGAGAAGGTCCCGGGCATTGTCCAGAGCGATGGCCGGGTGCGGCTCGATCTCAAGGACAGTGACAATTTCATTCTGACCTTCGCGGTTAACAGCGCTGAGCGGGCACTTGGCGGGGCTTTTTTCAAAGCCCTGTTCGATGCGTTGCCGGACGAGGAACGCATCTGGACGCTGGGCGTGATCAAGCGTGGCAGCAATAATCTGATGCACCCCCAGTCGTTCAAACTGCGCACCCAGACCAATCCTGCTGCTCCTCTCGACCCGCAGGCCGCCAACTACGGCGACGGGGCGGTGCTGGTGTTCATTCGCCTGGAAGGCAGTCAGGAAGGCGGCGACATCCCAGTAGAGTACCAATACCTGATACCGGATGATGCCGGGAAAGATTACTCCGCCACGGTGTTGTTCAGTGCGCAGCGGACGTTCAAGGCGGCAGTGTTCATTGGCGAAGTCATGGCGGCAGCTTCTTCGATTTTCGACCGCTTTACTTTCCAGAGCTTCCATGACGGTTCCGGCCGACTGATCAAGGCAACCGCCACCTCAGGAACCTACATCACTTCTGAATCAAGCTTTACAACCCATCCAGTCAAGGTCGGTGGCGTGACGGTGATCGCCGAGCTCTGGAGTGCCGGAACTCAACTTGATGCAGCGGGCAAGAAACCCTTGTCAGTAGAGATCCATGACGACGGACGCGCAGTACTGACCTGGACCGCAGAGGCACAGGAATTCATCCTTCTGACCGTGCCAGGCTATGACGCCCCTGCACTCACGGCGAGTAAGGTGGTGACTGTCGATGTGACGTGTACTTACACCTTTGCGGAGTATGCCAACGACCTTGTCCTCAGGCCCAACCTGGCGGTAAGCACGACTGCCAGTGAAGTGACTTCTACGACCAATCCGGGAACCAGCTTTGGAGTAGGCTTACTGATCGTCGTGGTGCAGGACAACTTTGCGAGACTGAATGCGCAGCGGTTCGAGTCCAGCATCAGGGACAGCCTCACGAGCGATCTTGAAGCCACTGTGCCGGTCAGTTCGTTCATCCGGGACAGCATCGATCTCAACTTCAACGAAGCCATTGTGCCTGACGTACTTCGTGCGCCCAGAGACATAGCTGCCTTCGGCCGCATCAACAGTTCCGGGGCAGACTTTGTCGTCAGCCCGGCGGAGCATCTGATGGTCGCCGACAGTTCCACTACGTTCGCCATTCAACCGCCGGGCGCGAATGTGACGTGGAGTGTCGAACTTCTGCAAGGTGATGCACAGAACTTCGGCGCCATCAACGGCACCGGCAGGTATTACGCGCCAGAAACCTCTGTGACCGAGCTTCCTTTCACACGTGTTCGGGTCACGGCCACCGATATGGACTCGGACTATCGAAGTTCAGCCCTGGTCACGATCGTGACCAACCCGATCACCCTCAATCCGTTGATCGAGGTGTGTGACGCCGGGGCGAAGGTGGAGCTGCAGGCAGGTTCACTCGGCACGGAAGAACTGCACTGGTCGATCAAGGATCCGGTGGCTGGCGAAAGCGGTGTTCTGGAGCCCAGCGAACTGGCGGATGGTGATCACCGTTACGTCCCTGCATCAAAGGTGACCGGCAAAACCTATGTACTGGATCAGATAGTCGTGACCAGCGGGCAGGCGAGTGTTTCGTCGTGGGTACTGGTAAAGCATCAACCCCCAAGGATAGTCGTGAAAGTCGTAAAAACCGTGAAGGTTTCGGAAGCGCTGGAAGTGATAAAAACGTTGAAAGTCGTACGCGTTGTGAAAGGCATGAAAGTCGTAAGAGTCGTGAAAACCTGGAAGCGCGTGAACCTTGCGGTTCGTGCCGATCAGGTTCAACTGGAAGCGATTGCCAATGCCATGACGCCGCCGGGCGTGAAATGGAGAGTGGGCGTCGGGGGCGGGAGTATCAGTAACGGCCTGTACACCCCGGATGTGCTGTCGACTGACCGGTTCGTGCTTATTTTTGCCGAGGCGCCCAGTACAACGTTTGGCGTCATAGAAGGACACATCGTATTGCCGCTACCGCTGGACCGGTTTGCCGGGGACGTGGAATTGATGAAGGGCAAAAAAGTACAGGCGTCATAACCGAACGCCCATCGGTCTTATGTATATCTACATCACAGGAGGTGATGTCATGGCTGGTTATTCAGCGGAAAGTCTGCTGGCATGGATGAAAAATACCACGCGTCTGAGAGGTTGGGACGCGATCATTGCTCTGGATGGCGACAAGGTCAACGAGCTGCTCGATCACGTTTATCAGCAGGGGGCGGCTCAGGGGCTGTCGCGTCCGGTGCCGGACGGAAGTATCACGATTCCCGATACGTACGACTCTCACTTTTTCTCGGGCTGTGTGCTCGGAGCACCAGCCTTGTCGTTCAGGCACAGTGGCCTGGAGCATTCCCTGCTGGCCTGGCGCATTCCGGTTATCGCCGGTGTGCATACCGTGGTAGAAAACACGAATGGGCAGCACAATGTTTACAGAATCACTGCCTACGATCCGCTGAACGCGCCGGGCCTGGATTTCGATCTGCAGCTGACTAGTCAAGGCCCGGATCTGGTAGTGAATCTTGGTCTGGCTCAAAACCTTTCGCTGGATTTTCCCGGCGCGATTATAGAACGAAGCACGATCGGCGAGTTTTTTCAGGCCTGGTTGAGCAACCCGGGAAATCAGGAGCAGCTGTTCAGGCTGGGCATTTTCAACGAGCAGAGCAACGAGTTGCTCAACGTACGCAGAATTGATGTGCGCTCGCAGCTTGAAAGCCCCGATGCTGCATCGGTCCATAAAAAAGGCGCCTTGCTGCTGTTCACGACCATGCAGTACGGCGTCACGGGCGGGATTCCGAGTGACGAGTCCGACTTCCGTTACCTGATTCCCAACGATGCTCAGCTTTCGTATTCGGCGACCGCCGTGTTTTCCTCCCACGCCTTGCACCGTGCAGCCTTTGGCCATGCGGTGATGCAAATGCTGCAGACGCCCGACTTCAGCTTCATCGTTTCGGACGATAAACCGTTGCAGCGGATGATTGCTCAGGCCGGCACGTTTGCAGTTCCGGCTGGAGGCTATCGGAGCGCGGAATTCGTCTTCGAATCCGACCCCTTCAGTGTCCAGGCCTTCAATGCCCAGCATCCCCTGACCATTGATTTCGAGTACGCCCAGACCACGCAGACCTGGGAATTCCCCTGCACGCTGGGCTTTCGCTACAGGGCGCTGGACAGCGATCAATGGCAATCGTACAACGCTACGTTCAACATCAGCCTCAAGCATGAGTTTCATCTGATTGAAAGTGAGTCAGATGATCAGGCAATGGAAGGGCAACTTTATGCGCCTTATCTGTTCGATCATGAAGTCAGCGCCGTTCCGGGAACCCTGGACAACCTGAGTGCCGGGGAGCTGGAGCAGGTCAACGGTTTTGTCGCCTACACCGTCAAACACGCGTTGCTGCAAGGGTTGAGCAAAACCCTGGATGCAACCGGCGCCGAGCGTTTTCTGGGCGGCTGGTTATTGCCCGACGAGCAAGTGCTGCAACCTGTACTCAAGCGTCTGCCTTATGACCTGGCAGTGTTCGGTCGTATCGATCCCGGTGCGTCCACGTTCATTATCGTCGAGCAACAGGCACTGATCGGCACGGGAGAAACGCTGCAATTTACCACCCAGCCTGCGCGCAAGGGCATCGTCTGGTCTCTGGCCAACCCATCGGGGGGCAGTGTTGACGGTCTGGGGAAAATTGATGCGCAAGGCGTGTATACGGCGCCTGCAGGGCTGCCCGTGAGGCAGGGTCTTCAACGCGTACTGATCAAGGCCATGGACCCGGGGTCGGGGCATGGCACTACGGCATTGTTGACGGTGCTCACCAGCAGCGTCAGCGTCAGCCCGTTGATTCAGGTGTGTAATTACGGTGAGCGGGTAGCGCTTTCAGCACGCAGCTCGCGCGCAACTCCCCTGAAATGGACCCTGGTCGATCCGGTGCCTGGACAAAGCGGGACGCTCGAGGATGGCGTCGATGCGCCGCATGAGCAGTTTTACGTCGCCGGTCCAGGTGGGGCAGGGAACACCTATGTCCTTGACACAATAACGGTCAGCGACGATCAGCACACCCAGTCAATCCAGGTTCTGGTTCTGCGCCACGCACCGATGCTGCCCATCACGCTTGTCGGCGTCAGTAATGAGCTTGCCGAGCTGAAAGTCACCATCAATGGGCGCGACCTCCCGGTCACATGGAGTCTGAGCGGCCCAGGCTCCATAGATGCTTCGGGTATTTACTTCAGCGATCCCCAAGCACCCGAACGCTTCGTTGTCGTGTTCGCAGAACTCTTCGACGAAGCCATTGGCATGCTGGCCGGGCACCTGATTCTGCCGCTGCCCTTGAGTGGCTCTTCCGACGTATTGCAGGCATTGACCGGACAGCCGGCCTTGGGCTCGGTGGGTCATGCAATGCCCCGTTCACTGAGCGGTATTGTGCAGCAAGCGGGTGCAGGTTCCTTGACCCAGGGCTGGGGAGCCGTCGCAGCGGTCAGTCGCAGCGATCTCAACCGGCATATCGAACAGCAATACATTGAGCGCTATCAGGAACTGGCCTTCTTGCCGTTGTTCACCGGCGACATCGTGGTGGATGAGCGACAAGGCGACACTGTTCGTCTCAAGCAGGTCGGGCTGGGTGTGCCGGTCCTGTCGTTTCTGACTGACTCGCCGGGCTACAGCAGTGTGCTGGTCACGATGAACATCGTGTCTGGCCGCTACAGCGGCTTGCATCAGCCGCAGGGCAGCGCCACCACCGTGTCCGGCAGCTTCATCATCAGCGAACCCATGGGCTTCAGGCTGGCGATGACGGTCGACCTCTTCGTGGGCGAGGAGGGGCATGTGCTGCTCGATCTGGCTGGCGGAGCCGGCGTTGCCTGTAATCTGGGGGGCGTCGATGAGGCGATCAATCAGCAACTGGCGGATTTCTTCGCTCAGGAGTTCAAGCAGATTGCGCTTCATCGCCGGGTTTTCTCAGTGCTGCAGGCACAGCTCAATCGCTACCACGTTCAGACGCCAGGCAGCTTGCGCCTTCTTGCCCGCGCCGCGCCGCGTTCAAGCGATGCGCACATGGAAAGTGCGGGGGATGGCGCGCTTATGCTGTTCATGCACGCACAGGATGGCGAAGGCGAAGGCTTGTTTCCGCCAACAGACGATTTCGTTTATCCGATCCCTGATGATCGCGGGGCAGACAATCAGCCAGCATACGGCACGGTGTTGATGCTCTCGCAAAAGACCCTGACGATGATCGAGCGTGAACGCTTGCAGGTGCTGGACAGCCTGAAGTTCACCGGTGGATGCGTATTTGAACCGCTTGAGCAATACCGCCGGCATGACCTGCTGATGTTTGGCAGCCTTCGTGCAACACAGGCCAGCCTTACACCACTGTTCTCGACCATAACGGCCGGGCAGACCCAGCGCTTTGTCCTGCGTAACGCGCAAGGCGAAGAAATACCGGCCACCAGTTGGACTGCGTTAAGCATTAAAAGCCACGTGGCTGCCGGAAGCGGCAGCATCTCTGCCGGCGGCGTTTACACGGCGGCGAGTCTTGAGGCGATCGGCCATGACGCGCTGTGCGTGGTGATCACCGCCGCATATCAAGAGTCAGGCGCTGTCGTCAAGGTCTCGGCGCTGGTCAGTGTGGTATCGCGGAGCATGGAGTTGGCACCACGTGTAACGGTAGTACCAGGGGGCGCTGCGCTGCAAACGGTCTCGCTGGCGGCTTCGACGCTCGACGGCAGCCCGGTGAGTTGGGCGCTGCTGGGCGCGGAGCTTGGCAGGTTGAGTGAGGCCGGCAAGGGCGCGCTCTTCAGTCCGGATGCCAGGTCCGGAAAAAGAGCGCTGGCCGTGCAACAGATAGAGGCGCAGGGCAATGACCTTGGCATCGCTACCGTGCTTGTCGCCAATGGGCAGCAAATGCTGCGCATCGAGCCGGCTTTTGTGCCCAGAGCACGGCCAAAGGTCGCGGTGCAGTTGCAGGATGACCACGCACTGCTGCCCGGGCTTGAGCGACGCTGGAAGGTGGTGGGCGGAGCAGGCACTGTCGATCGGCAGGGGCTTTTCATGCCGCCCGACCAGGCGCTCGTCGCCAGTAGCGTGGTGAGCTGTGAAGTGGTGAACAACGGGGTGGTTCTGGCGTGCGGCTACAGCGTCATCGAATTGTCCGAAGTGATCGACGAAGTGCGTTGGGAAGAAATGTCGATGTTTACCATCACGGTCCCCGGCACGTCGACGCCTGACCACCGGACCGGGACTCTGTACCCCAACGGTTATCAGCAGCTCAGGCTGCAGGTCAAGACTCAGGTGATGCCGGTCGACGGTGTCGAGTCCGAACTGAGCCCCGCAGAGAGGGCCTCGATGCGCCTGGTAGACGATAACACCGCGCAGAACCTCGAGTCAGTGCTCCCGCTTCTCGAGGGCATGCCCGAAGGTGATGACCAGGCGTGGCGCGTGCGTAATCAACATAACCGCTTCGAGTTGTCCGGCGCCGGCGTTTTCGCTGCGGAGCCGGGCCTGGATGCCATACGGCCATTCCCGCAGGACTTCTACCTGCACAGTCGGGCGGAACCGGGTTTGATCAGTGTTTTCTACGCGACCTTTCAGGATGACAACGGCAAGTGGTGGACCTCAGTGAGGTACGAAGACGTGAACAGCAAGGTCGAAATCAACCCGCGACGCGTGCCCACGTTCGATACCCGCAATTACACCTTCGTTCCGAAACGTCTGGATAACAATGGCACAGATCCTTCGGTTGATCCGCCTCCAGAAGGCTCTCCAGATGATCCTTTCGATTTGCACTTCAATACCACCGATTACTGGAAGCTGAATGTCACTAACCCCGATACCCAGCAAGAGGTAAAGTTCGAGACGCTGAAGTTTCTGCCCTACAGGCCCGACAGTGACGTGATCAATACCTCGATCATTCTCTGGGAAAGCAGGCAGGCAGCAGAAGTAATGTTCAGTTGGACGGGGTTTATCTTCGACGACCCGGCGGTCAAAGGCGATGTGAGCAAGGTGCACTTTGACGAAGCGCTCCAGGATGTGATGGGCGACGTTCACACGTTGGACATTAACGTCGATATGTCCGTATTCGAGACCGGCAAACTGATTATCAGCCTGCATCGCCTCCGGGGCCTTACCTATATCCCGGAAGGAGATCCCGCCCGCGACAAGTTGATGGGGACACTGGCAGCCCCGAGTGCACTGGTAGTCCTGTTGATCGATAAGCAGGGCAATGCCCATAAACGGCGAATCAGTTTTCTGCCCAGCGGCTCCGGCAGGCGCAACCGCCTCATGCATACCTTGTATTCGGAAACCCGGCCCCAATGAGGCATTGACGCAACAAGTTGACAGGGAGTCATCACCATGAATGCGTTGAATAAAACCCTTGCGTACCTGGCTCTTGCGGGGTTGGCAGGCTGTACGTTAGTCCCGTCCCACAGGCCCGTACCCAAGCCCCCGGCAGAGCCGGTTCGAATGATCATGCTCGCAGAAACCTCCGATGGCGGCGGCAAGAACTGCACGTTTGTCGCCAAGGACGACGTGGTTCGTCTCAACAAGGGTGATCATGAATGCACAAACGATCAGATGAGTTTTATCAAGCTGGATAACGTGCGTTCGGCCATGAAGATACGCCTGGAGTCCAGAGATTGCGATGATCCGGGAGGCTGGGTATTTGGACTCGAAACCTTTATCGACCCCGTTACAACAGTCTGGATCTCCATCGACCAGCTCAGAGGCAAACCGGTCGACAGCATTATCACTCGCGGCGTTGTTTTGACCAAGGCGTATAGCGGGGGTGAAAACATAAAAGGCAAGTTGTCCTGCGTGCGTGTCGATGTATCGGATTAGCCCTCAGCACAACCGGACCTGTCAGGCCAACGTGTTAATCGTCACCCACATAGGGTGACGGTTATACCACTCTATAAAGTTCGAGGTTCATGAATCATGACAGCATCGACTTCCGTACACTCCAACGCGTTCAACTTTCTGAGTTATGTACAGAGCGGCGTTGACCCCCGTACCGGGCAATACACGGTGGCGATCACCTTGCCCGACGTCAAGACCAACGGATTGCGTGGCCCGGGCATGCCACTGGCACTCAACTATAACCCTCTCAACCGCCTGGACAGCGGCTTCGGGATGGGCTGGAACCTGCAGTTGTCGCAGTACGATCCGAGTAACCAGATCGTGTCGCTGAGCAGCGGCGAGACATTCAAGGTCAATGGCACCAGCAACGGCCAGATGCTGATGCCGGAAAAGAAAATCGACAGCTTTCACTTGTACAAGGAGGACGAAACCCACTACCGGGTGATGCACAAGTCCGGTCTGGTGGAGCTGCTCGAACTGCGCGGCAGCGGGGCCAACAGGATCGCACTGCCGGTACGCGTATTCGCTCCGGAAGGTCACAGTGTCACGCTGGATTACACCTCGTTCGGCGGGCATCAGATGCTGAGCGAAGTCACGGATGACTCGGGGCAGATCCTGCTCGGCATCAGCCGCGAAGCCACGCGGGTGACGCTGCGTATGACCACTGGCGAAGGCCCGGATGCGACATTCGTGATGGTGCTGGGCGGGTCGGATCACCATGTAAGCCGTATCGAACTGCCGACCGACAACGCGGCCTCCTGGCGTTTTGTATACAGTCTGAACCGTGACCATTTATGCATGACGTCGGTGGAAACACCCGTCGGCGGTCGGGAGGAGATCTTTTACACTGACAGCGGCCATCAGTTTCCCGCCAAGGCGGGACGTGACCCGCTGCCCAGAGTCACGCGCCATCGCACGACGCCCGGATTCGGTCAGGCGCAAATGGACGTCCATTACACCTACCAGGACAGCGCCGGGCGCCAGCGCAACTTTCTGGGCGCGGGGCTGGATATCGTCTGGGAAGACAACGGTCTGGACAATCTGTACCGATACCTCGGGGCGGAGCCGTACGAGTATTCGTCGACCGAGACATTGCGTGTCCAGGTCCCGGGCCAGCCTGATGCCGAGCGCAGTATCGAGCGGACCTTCAACCAGTTTCACCTGCTCATCCGGGAAACCACGCGCAAGAACCTTAGCGTCATGCAGGTGGACACTCGCTACTACATCGATCCGGGCGAGCCCTTTTTCACTCAGCCTCCCTATTGCCAGTTGCCCAAAGAGGTCCAGACCACCTGGCGGCTCTCGTCAGACGGCAGTGTGCCGCGCAGTGAGATCGTCAGCAGCACCTATGACCCGCACGGTAATCTGCTCACTCAGACTCAGGCCAACGGTGTGGTCGAAGTCAGTGAGTGGTATCCGGCGGCCGGCGAGGACGGATGCCCGCCAGACCCCGAAGGCTTCGTGCGCTGGATGAAAAGCAGCCAGGTCATTCCGACGGCGTCCGGCTACGGCGAGGCCCCGGTCCTGATCACCCGCTATCGCTACCTGGCGTTGCCTGCAGTGGATGGCGGTCAGCTACAGGAATGGCTTGCACCGCAAAGCGAGACGTTACTGATGCAGGCTCCTGACGGTGAGCAGGAGCAGCGCCTCACCACCTATGAATACTTCAATGAGCCGAACAACGCACTCCTGCACGGTCGGCTCAAACTGCAGGAAGTGATCATGGGCGGGAAGGTGACCAGCACAGGCTATGCCTACACCATGCCCAAACGCTTCTCTGAGCCCCGCCCCGAGGACGCCGCTGAGAACGCTGCTGATCGCCCCCGTGAGAGCAATCGTTACGCCGGGACTGTGCTGCGAACTGTACAGACCGTGACCGGCTTCGACGGCGCGACGAAGGTGATTACGCTGGAGGATTCCCTGCTCAATGGCGAACCCTTGCTCAATCGCGACGACAACAACGTGGAAATCCGTTATGTCTACGACAGTCTGCGGCGTGTCTTGAGCGAAACGGTGGCGCCAGATGATGCGATCTATAACGCGACCAGAAGTTATGAGTATCGCCTGTGTGCCAAGGCCACTGATCAGGCCATGCAGACGCTCATCGACGTCAAGAATGTAAAAACCACCAGTCACTTCGATGGCCTCAATCGAGTTATCTACGAAGAGCGGGACGACGCAGATAATCCTGCGCGCTTCAAAATGCCGCGACAGACCTACGCTGCCGTTTACGACGCATGGGGGCAGATGACCCGTGAGACCGAGTTCGACTGGCTGGATGAGAAGTACCTGGCTCTGGAGAGCGTCTTCGAATACGACGATTGGGGCGAACAGCGTTCCGTTACCGGGCCGGATAAAGTCAAGACGGTCGAAGAGACCGACCCCATTGGTACATCGCAATCGCAGGGGCCGATTCAGCGTAGCTGGATCGAAGGCGCCGATGGCGTCGGCAAGAGCGAGTTCACCGAGACCTGGATGAACCTGTTCGAACAGCCGACGCGCAGCGAGCGACAGGATCAGGCGGGCAACTCGGTCAGCCTGAGCCAGTACCATTACGACGGCCTTGGCCGCCGTGTCGAAGAAGTTATCGGGGTGGCAAACGGCGGGCGGCGCACGATCTATGTTTACGACGTCTTCGATCGGGTGACCCATTCCACATTGCCAAGCCGGGCCATCGTGCGTCGCAGTTATGCAAGCCACAGCAGCGAAGACTTGCCGGTCAGTATCGGCATCGAGCACAACGGCAAAAGCATTGTGCTGGGAGAGCAGGCGTTCGACGGGCTGGATCGCCTGGTCACGTCTGTCACAGGGGGGCGTAAACGTGAACTCGTTTACGACATCGGTCTGCTGCAACCCAGAACGGTAACCCTGCCCAGCGGGCGGAAAATCGATTACGAATACAAACCCCAGGTAAGCGACGAGCCGTGGCGCAGGGTGCAGTCCGAGGCAGTGCCCAAACCTGGAACCGCCGACTCCGGGAACACGCTGGCGCCGGGTGTGACTGCCGATTACAGTTACGATAAGCAGAATGCTCGTCTGATTCATTCCTCGGAGCAGGGCGAGATACTGGATCGCGCGTATTACAGTACCGGCTCGCTGAAAAGTGAGACGCGCACCTCTGAAAACAAACCCTACGACATGTTCTACAGCTACAGCCGACAGGGTCTGCTGCTGTCTTACACCGACGTACTGGGACAGGAGCAGGTCAATCGCTATGACAACGTCGGTCGTCTAGAGCAAACCTGGCTGGGTGAGGTCTATTCGACGTTTGACTATGACGCTGTCTTTGGTCGCCTCGCAAAAATCACTACCACCGACAAAACCGATATCAGCCGCGAAAGAACTGTCGCAATCAGCCTTGAATATGATGACCTGGGGCGAGAAGTCAGACGTGTGTTCGACCTCGATGGTGTCGAGCAACACATGGTTCAGGTCTATGACGATGTGGATAACATGGTCCAGCGCACCCTGAGCGAGGGCGCGGAAATACTCCGTGATGAAACCTACCGCTACGATGCGTCCGGTCGCCTGATGCAATACCAATGCACGGGAACTCAGCGGCCGGTGGACCCCTATGGCAGAACCCTCCTCGCGCAGAACTTCACTTTCGATGGCGCGAATAACCTGACGGTCGTTACGACCCGCTTCGATGGCGGTACCAACACTGCCCGGTATTTTTACGAAAAAGACGACCCCGTACAGTTGAGCCGGGTAACGAACAGTAACCACGCGCACTACCCGCCTGAAATCAAGCTTCACTATGACCCGGACGGCAATCTGGACATCGACGAAGCCGGGCGCACGCTTAAATACGATCCCCTCGGCCGCCTGATCGAAGTAGGCACGCCCTCAGCCGGCATTCACTATCAGTATGACCCCCAGGACCAACTGACAGGGGAGACCCGCGGAGAGGACAGGGATCTGCGCTTCTATCGTGACGGGGAGCTGGCCAATCAACTCGGCAGTCATGTGCAGAGCACCTTCATGCGTGGCGACGACTACCTGCTGGCCGAACAGCAGATTGATCGGACGGTGCTGCTTGCCACCAACGACAGTGACAGCGTGCTCGGTGAAGTCGATGCCAACGGGATCAACCGGAGGTGGTATACGGCATACGGCCACGCTAGCGGCGAAGATCCACCGCACGGCAGACTGGGGTTCAACGGCGAACTGGCCGAGGCGGATACCGGCTGGCAAATGCTGGGTAATGGCTATCGTGCCTACAGCCCGGTGTTGATGCGCTTCAACAGTCCTGATAGCTGGAGTCCGTTTGGCGAGGGCGGGGTGAATGGGTATGCGTATGTCGAGGGGGATCCGGTGAATAGCGTGGATCCGTCGGGGCATGGTATTTTTTCTGGATTGTACAAAGCTGTTGTCAGAAAATTTAGTAAGGTTGCAACTACAAAATCTGCGCTCGCACAGGAGATTCCAGGAGATCTCAGGGCTTTAGGGGGCACTTCTAAAAGGCGTTTTTATAAAATTGATGATGCCGATGTCAGTAACTTTAATAAAATTGCAAGCCATAAAGAAGGCAAGGTTGCGGCTATGTCAAGGCATCTTCAAGCAAAGGTGGATTATGCCAAGAGTAAAATTAACGTTCCAGATCCCGAAGGGTTTATAAAGCGTCAGACATGGTATTCTGACGACATTAATAAGATTTATGAGAAGAGTGTTGACTCTCATCAAGCGAATCTGGCAAGAAACTATGCACAAGATAATCTTGGGAGGTTGGGTGTAACTCGTCCCTCTAGAAAGGCAGCCGAGGACTTGGTGTTTAAGATTGAACATGCTAATCCAGTTAACAGGAGAGAGGCTGCTGAAATAATGGAAGACATTCGTTTCGTCAAAAACTATCGAAGTCGACAAGCTGCAGGACTTGGGAATGGACGTAAAAGACGAGAGCTCGTTGGAGCAGCTCATTCTGGTGGCAGGTTCGATTAATAGTTTCAACTAGCTGTGTCAAACAAGGGTGGCTGTTAAAGCCACCCTTGTCATCTTGATGTTTTTTTGGGGCTGCATCACTCCACCAAAATAACTCCCTGCCTGATCGCCATCACCAGCGCCGCCTTCAATGACGTCACCCCGAACTTGCGGCGGATATTGCTGGTATGAAAGTGCACGGTCGCTTCCGAGCAGCCTTGTATCCGGGATATCTCCCAGGCGGATTTGCCGAGCGCCACCCATTCCAGGACTTGTCGCTCCTTGACAGTCAACTGGACGATGGCGGGTGTGACTTGGGAAGGCGGCGTGGTGCCGGGTGGTTTTCCATTGTCGCGAAGCATGGTGAAGTCCTTTCCCTGAAGATCGCCGCACCACGATACCCCTGCAACCCCTAACGCGAACCTGACATAAATGACAGCGCCGCAGGACCGTGAAGGCCTTGCGCCGTCAAGGCTGTAGCGCTTTTTTACAGCTTCTTTACGCCCCGGCCAGCCTGTCGATCTCGCGCCTTTACACCCTGCCTGCGGACAATCACCCCACGCGGCCTTCGCCGTACCGGTGTTGCCTGATGGGGGAAATTTCAATGAGCGTTATGGATGGTATCTCTCTGTTGATGGGAGTCGGGCTGTTCATCTATCTGCTGGTGGCGCTGTTGCGCGCCGACCAGAGTCAGGAGTGATCATGCACAGTTACGATTATCTGTTGATCCTGGCCTTTCTGGTCCTGCTGCTGGCCCCCGCGCCGTGGCTGGGACGTTTCTATTACCGGGTCATGGAAGGCGAGCGCACCTGGCTGAGCCCGGTGCTGGGGCCGGTCGAGCGCGCCTGCTACCGGATTTCCGGCGTCGACCCGAAAACCGAACAGTCCTGGAAGCAATACGCCTGGGCGTTGATGGCGTTCAACCTGGCGGGTTTTGTCGTGTTGTTCGCCATCCTCATGCTGCAAGGCATGCTGCCGCTCAACCCGCAGCAATTACCGGGCATGGAGTGGTCGCTGGCCTTCAACACTGCGATGAGCTTTGTCACCAACACCAACTGGCAGGCCTACAGCGGCGAAGCGTCGCTCAGCTACCTGAGCCAGATGGTCGGCCTGACCGTGCAGAACTTCGTCAGCGCCGCGACCGGCCTGGCAGTGCTGGTCGCGCTGTGTCGCGGCATCAGTCGTCGCTCATCGCAGAGCCTGGGTAACTTCTGGGCCGACATGACCCGCGCCACGCTCTACGGCCTGTTGCCGATCAGTATCGTGCTGGCGGTGTTTCTGGTCTGGCAGGGCGTGCCACAGAACTTTGGCCACTACATCGACGCACTGACCCTGCAAGGCGCTGACCAGAGCCTGCCCATGGGCCCTGCGGCCAGTCAGATCTCCATCAAGCAACTGGGCACCAATGGCGGCGGCTTCTTCGGCGTCAACTCGGCGCATCCGTTCGAGAACCCCACGGCCTGGAGCAACCTGTTCGAGCTGGTCTCGATCCTGCTGATCCCGGCTGCGCTGGTGTTCACTTTCGGCCACTACGTCAAGGACATGCGCCAGAGCCGCGCGATTCTCGGCTGCATGCTGGCGCTGCTGTTGATCGGCGGCGCGGTCTCGCTGTGGGCCGAGTACCAGCCCAACCCGGCGCTGAACATCGCCGGTGTCGAGCAGACCGCACCGCTCGAAGGCAAGGAAACCCGCTTCGGCACCACCGGCACGGTGCTGTGGTCAGTCGCTACCACTGCGGCTTCCAACGGCTCGGTCAACGGCATGCATGACAGCCTCAACCCGCTGACCGGCATGGTCGCGCTGGTCAACATGATGGTCGGCGAAGTGATCTTCGGCGGCGTCGGTGTCGGCCTCAACGGCATGCTGCTCAACGTGCTGATCGCCGTGTTCCTTGCGGGCCTGATGATCGGCCGCACCCCGGAATACCTGGGCAAGAAGCTGCAAGCGCAGGAAGTCCGGCTGCTGGTCGCCACCCTGCTGGTGATGCCGGTCGGCGTGCTGGTGCTGGGCGCGATTGCCGCGAGCCTGCCCGGCCCGGCAGGTGCCATCAGCAACCCTGGCCCGCATGGCTTCAGTCAGTTGCTGTACGCCTACACCTCGGCCACGGCCAACAACGGCTCGGCGTTCGGCGGTTTCAGTGCCAACACGGTGTTCCACAACCTGATGCTCAGCCTGGCGATTTTCATCGGCCGCTTCGGTTACATCCTGCCGGTGCTGGCCCTGGCCGGTAGCCTGGCCATGAAGAAGACCGCGCCGCAGGGCCAGAACAGCTTCCCGACCCATGGCCTGCTGTTCGTCACCCTGCTGACCGTCACGATTCTGCTGGTGGGTGGTTTGACCTTCCTGCCGACCCTGGCACTGGGGCCGATTGCCGAACACCTGAGCCTGGGTTTCTGAGGAACCGATCATGAACTTACCTATTAATCCTGCAAAAAATGCTGCTGCGAAATCTACTGAATCGCAGGCCACCGAATCGGCAAAAACCGGCATCGCCGCCCTGTGGCGTCCGGCGCTGGTGCAGGCGTTCGTCAAGCTCGACCCGCGTCAGCTCAAGCGTTCGCCGGTCATGCTGGTGGTGGAACTGACCGCCATCCTGACCACCGTGCTCTGCGTGATCCCCAACCCGCAGGTGCCGACTTCGGTCTGCGTGCAGATCGCCCTGTGGTTGTGGTTCACCGTGCTGTTCGCCAACTTCGCCGAAGCGCTGGCCGAGGGCCGCGGTAAGGCACGAGCCGACAGTCTCAAGGCAGGCAGCGAAGGGCTCAAGGCACGTATCAGGGACGACAACGGCAGCCTGCGCATCATCAATGCCAGCGAGTTGCGCAAGGGCGATGTGGTGCGCGTCGAGATCGGCGAAATGATTCCCGGTGATGGCGAAGTCATCGAAGGCATCGCTGCGGTCAACGAGGCCGCGATTACCGGCGAATCCGCGCCAGTGATCCGCGAATCCGGTGGCGATCGCTCGGCTGTGACCGGCAACACCCGGCTGGTCTCCGACTGGCTGCTGATACGCATCAGCGCCAACCCCGGTGAATCGACACTGGACCGCATGATCGCGCTGGTCGAAGGCGCCAAACGGCAGAAGACCCCGAATGAAGTCGCGCTGGATATTCTGCTGATCGGCCTGACCCTGATCTTCCTGCTGGTGGTCATCACCTTGCAGCCGTTCGCCCACTTCGCCGGTGGCAGCCTGCCGCTGGTGTTTCTGGTGGCGTTGTTGGTCACGCTGATCCCCACCACCATTGGCGGTCTGCTGTCGGCCATCGGCATTGCCGGTATGGACCGCCTGGTGCGCCTCAATGTGATTGCCAAGTCGGGTCGCGCCGTGGAGGCCGCGGGCGATGTGCATGTGCTGCTGCTGGACAAGACCGGCACCATCACCTTCGGCAACCGTCGCTGCGCCGCCGTCTACGCTGCACCGGGCGTGACCCCGAAGGAGCTGGGCGAGGGCGCTTTGCTGGCCTCGCTGGCCGACGACACGGCAGAAGGCAAATCCATCGTCGAGTTTCTGCGCAACCTGCACCCGATGAACGAGCCGACCCTGAGCTCGGTGACGGCTGTGCCGTTCAGCGCTGACACACGTCTGTCCGGCGTTGATTACCAGGGCCACGTGTACCGCAAGGGCGCAGTGGATTCGCTGCTGGCTTTCATCAACATGCAGCGCAGCGAGCTGCCGCCTGTACTGGCCCGTGAAGTCGACAAGATCGCCAAGACCGGCGGCACACCGCTGCTGGTCTGCGCCAACGGTCGGTTGTTGGGCGCGATCCATCTCAAGGACGTGGTCAAGCCAGGTATTCGCGAACGCTTCGAAGAGCTGCGCAAACTGGGTATCCGGACCGTGATGGTCACCGGCGACAACCCGCTGACTGCCGCAGCGATTGCCGCCGAGGCCGGTGTCGACGACGTGCTGGCTGAAGCCACGCCGGAGAAGAAACTGGAGCGAATTCGCCAGGAGCAGGGCGAAGGGCGTCTGGTGGCGATGTGTGGCGACGGCGCCAACGATGCACCTGCATTGGCCCAGGCCGATGTCGGCATGGCGATGAACGACGGTACTCAGGCCGCTCGCGAAGCGGCGAACATGGTTGACCTCGACAGCGACCCGACCAAGTTGCTGGATGTGGTGCAGATCGGCAAGGAGTTGCTGGTTACCCGCGGTGCGCTGACCACCTTTTCGATTGCCAACGACGTGGCCAAGTACTTCGCGGTACTGCCTGCGCTGTTTGCCTCGATCTACCCGCAACTGGGCGTGCTCAACGTCATGAAGCTGGCCAGCCCGCAGAGCGCGATTGTCTCGGCCATCGTCTTCAACGCGCTGATCATCGTCGTACTGATCCCGCTGGCCCTGCGTGGCGTGCGTGTGCAGGCGGCCAGCGCGGCTCACTTGCTGCGTCGCAACCTGCTGATCTACGGCCTGGGCGGCATCGTTGTGCCGTTTATCGGCATCAAGCTGATCGACATGCTGCTGGTCGCACTCGGCCTTGTTTGAAGCCTGTGCTGCACGCCGGTCGGCGTGCAGCCTCACCTGATTGAGGATGTGCAGATGTCCAATGTATTGCGTCCGGCCTTGAGCCTGATCGTGTTGATGAGCCTGATCACCGGCGTGGCCTATCCACTGGTGGTCACCGGGGTTGCGCAAGTGGCGTTTCCGGAGCAGGCCAATGGCAGCCTGGTGTATGACGCATCGGGCAAGGTGCGTGGCTCGGCGCTGATCGCCCAGTCGTTCACCGGCGATGAGTGGTTTCAGTCGCGCCCCTCGGCTGGCGCATTCGCGACCGTGGCCAGCGGCGCGAGTAACTTCGCGCCGAGCAACCCGGCGCTGGCGACACGCGTGAAAGAGGACGCCGCGAAACTGGCCAACGTCTCGCAGGAACCGATACCAATGGCCTTGCTGACCACCTCCGGCAGCGGACTTGACCCGCACCTCTCGCCTGAAGCGGTTGCCTGGCAGGCCGGTCGCGTTGCCGCGGCGCGCCAGTTGCCGCTGGACAAAGTGCAGGCGCTGATCGACGCCAATACCCAGCGTCCGCTGATCGGCCCACCCGTGGTTAACGTATTGGCCTTGAATATGAGCCTGAATCAGTTACCGTCTGCACCGCGCAACGCGCAGCTGTAACAAAGTGCGCCATGTACGCAGCAGATTCACTAAGCTGTAGCTGATCAGAAAGAGGGTGGTAACCAACGTGAGTGATTCCGGTCGAGCTGACGCACTGCTGGCCCAGCTGCCCCGCGAGGGGCGCGGGCGGCTGAAGGTTTTTCTCGGGGCTGCGCCAGGCGTCGGCAAGACCTACGCCATGCTCCAGGCGGCTCACGCGCAGCTGCGCCAAGGGGTGAAGGTGCTGGCGGGCGTGGTCGAAACCCACGGCCGCGCAGAAACCGAGGCGCTGCTCAACGGCCTGCCGCAACAGCCCTTGCTGCGCACTGATTATCGCGGCATGACCCTCGAAGAAATGGACCTCGACGCGCTGCTCAAGGCTGCGCCGAGCCTGGTACTGGTCGACGAACTGGCGCACACCAATGCGCCCGGCAGTCGACACGCCAAACGCTGGCAGGATATTCAGGAACTGCTGGCCGCCGGTATCGATGTGTATACCACCGTCAACGTCCAGCATCTGGAAAGCCTGAATGACCAGGTGCGTGGCATCACCGGCGTGCAGGTGCGTGAAACGCTGCCGGACTGGGTGTTGCAGGAAGCCTTTGATCTGGTGCTGATCGACCTGCCGCCCCGCGAACTGCTGGAGCGCCTGCGCGACGGCAAGGTCTACGTGCCGGAGCAGGCACGCGCGGCCATCGATGCCTTTTTCACCCAGACCAACCTCACCGCGCTGCGCGAAATGGCCATGCAGACGGCGGCGGCGCAAGTCGATAACGATCTGGCGCAGGGCTACCGGCAATTGGGCCAGTCGGCCCCGGCGGTTCGCGGGCGGATGCTGGTGGGCATCGATGGGGATATCCATGCCGAGCGTCTGGTGCGTCACGCCAGTCGGGTTGCCCAGCGTCGCCATCTGCCGTGGAGCGCCGTGCATGTGGACGACGGGCAAACCCTCGACGAGCAGTCCCGCGCGCGTCTGCAAAGCGCCCAGCAACTGGCCGAGCGGCTCGGCGGCGAAGCGGTTTCGCTGCGCGCCGGGGAGGTTGCCCGCACGCTGGTGCAGCATGCCATCGAACGACGTGCCAGCGTGGTGCTGGTCGGCCAGTCGCGTCGGCACTGGCGGCGTAAAATCTTCGGCGGCGGTGTGGCTGCGCGTTTGCTGCGCGAAGGGCACGGGCTGGAAATCTCGGTACTCGACGACAGCGAGGAACTGCCCGATCAGCCGCCGCGTGCGCGTCCGGCTCGCGAAGTGGTGTGGTTCGATTACGGCCTGGCTTTCGTCGCTACGTTGATCGCCAGTCTGGTCGCCTGGGGGGTTGCAGGCGTGCTGGCACTGCCGAACATTTCCCTGATCTTTCTCGCTGCGGTATTGCTGGTCGCCGTGCGCAGCAGCATGGGCCCGGCGCTGGCCTGCGCCGGGTTATCGTTCCTGGCGTATGACTTTCTGTTCATTCCGCCGAGCTTTTCCCTGAACATCCAGCGCGAAGAAGACGTGCTGACGCTGTTGTTCTTCCTGCTGATGTCGGCCCTGACCGGCAAGCTCGCGGCACGCCAGCGCAGGCAATTGCAGGCGTTGCGCGATACCCAGGAACAGACCAGTGAGCTGCTCGACCTGTCGCGCAAGATGACTGCCGCCACTGACGGTAAAGCGGTGTTCAGCGCAGCAGAACAGCATTTCTCCGGCTGGAAGGAACTGCACCTGTGTCTGGTCGACCGCGACGGAGAGGGCGGCTGGGTGGTCGAAACCGGCGGGCCGCTGACCTTCTCGGAAGCCGAGCGTGCCGCTGCCGACTGGGCCTGGAAGCACGATCAACCCGCGGGCAGTGGCACTGGCACCTTGCCGTCCGGACGCTGGTGGTGGTGGCCGATCACCGCAGAAGAAGGGCCGCTGGCTCTACTTGGGGTCTGCGCGCGGGAAGGCCAGTCGTTCACCGCGCAACATCGACGTCTGCTGGCCGCGCTCACCCAGCCACTGGCGCAGGCGCTGGCCCGTGCGCAATTGGCCCAGGAGCTTGAAGCCGCGCGTCTGCACGGCGAAACCGAGCAATTGCGCAGCGCCTTGCTGGCTTCGGTGTCCCACGACCTGCGTACCCCGCTGACCTCGATGCGCGGCAGCATCGACAGCCTGCTGGCCCTGGGTGAAGCCATTCCACTGGAGGATCGCCGCGAGCTGCTGGAAGGTACCCGCGATGAAGCCGAGCGCCTGGACCGCTATATCCAGAACCTGCTGGACATGACGCGTCTGGGGCACGGTGCGCTGAAGCTGGCCCGCGACTGGGTGTCGCCCGCCGATATCGTCGGTAGCGCGCTCAACCGGCTGCGTGCCGTACTGGCGCCCTTGCAGGTCAGCACCCAGGTGACTGGCGAGCTGCCGCTGCTGTACGTGCACGCGGCGCTGATCGAGCAGGCGCTGGTCAATGTGCTTGAGAACGCTGCGCGCTTTTCACCCGTCGATGGACGCTTGCAGGTAGCGGCCGGTGTGGTCGACAGTGAACTGTTTTTCTCGGTCAGTGACGAAGGCCCCGGCATTCCCGAGGACGAGCGAGCGAAGATTTTCGACATGTTCTACACCGCCGCCCGCGGCGATCGCGGCGGGCAGGGCACGGGCCTTGGGCTGGCGATCTGTCAGGGCATGATCGGCGCGCACGGTGGACGGCTCACGGTCGAGGAGGGCATCGACGGGCTGGGTACACGCATCACACTGTTTCTGCCGCTGCAGGCGCAGCCGGATGTGGAACTGGAGGAGACCGCTTGAGCCAGTCGACCACCATTCTGGTCATCGACGACGAGCCGCAGATTCGCAAGTTTCTGCGCATCAGTCTGGTCTCGCAGGGCTACAAGGTGCTGGAAGCCGCCACTGGCGCCGAGGGTCTGACTCAGGCTGCCTTGAACAAACCGGATTTGCTGGTGCTTGACCTTGGGCTGCCGGACATGGACGGTCAGCAGGTGTTGAGCGAGTTTCGCGAGTGGTCGGCCGTGCCGGTGCTGGTGCTTTCGGTGCGCGCCAGCGAGGCACAGAAAGTTCAGGCGCTGGACGCCGGCGCTAACGATTACGTGACCAAGCCGTTTGGCATTCAGGAGTTTCTGGCCCGCATCAGGGCGCTGCTCAGGCAGGCGTCGGGCAGCGAAAAGCCCGAGTCTGCGCTTGAGTTCGGGCCGCTCACCGTGGACCTGGCCTATCGGCGTGTGTTGCTCGATGGTCAGGAAGTGGCGCTGACCCGCAAGGAATACGCGGTGCTGGCGCAGTTGGCGCGGCATCCCGGGCGGGTCATTACCCAGCAGCAATTGCTCAAGGATATCTGGGGGCCTACGCACACAGAAGACAGTCACTATCTGCGTATCGTGGTGGGGCATTTGCGGCAGAAGCTGGCAGATGATCCGACCGCTCCGCGGTTCATCCTCACTGAGCCTGGAATAGGGTATCGTCTGCTGGCTGATTACTAGATGAAAAAAGCGAGCATAGCCTTGTGCTGCGGCACTTTTACTGCCGCGCACCGTCAAAGCCGCACACTCCCTGTTCACTCTTGAGGTAACACCCGAATGAAAGCCCTTATCTGTCTGCCATTGCTTGTTTTGGTTCTTGCAGGTTGTGCTGGCAAGACCGGATATCGCGACAGCTGTGCCACTCAGCTCGACGCTGCCTGGCATGAGCTGGATCTGGCCAAGGCTGAAGGTTTTGCCGGAACGGTCAGTTACTCCAAGGCATTGTCGCTGCTGACGGGTGCCAAGACTCAGCAGCAGTTCGAGGCGTTTGAAGGCTGCACCGAGAAGTCCGAGAAAGCCCGCTTCTACATCCGCGAGTCCCGCGCTGGCCGCTGATACCTGACGATACACAGGTCTGCTCTTGATTCTGGCCGAAGGCCGTGGGAGCCAACTTGCTCGCGAAAGAGTTTGCACAAGCGCCGAAAATGCATCGACTGAAACACCGTCTTCGCGAGCAAGCTCCCACAAGGTCATCAGTGCCGCAGGGCATTCGCACGGCTCGAAACACCGTCGACCTGTGTGAGTAATCCACATGGCTTGAAAACACCCCGGACCTGTGTGAGTGTTTCACATGGCCCGAAAACACCCCCGACCTGTGTGAGTGTTTCACATGGCCCGAAAACACCCCGTACCTGTGGGAGCGAGCTTGCTCGCGAAAGAGTTTGCACAAGCGCCGAAAATGCATCGACTGAAACACCGTCTTCGCGAGCAAGCTCGCTCCCACAAGGTCATCAGTGCCTAAGGGCATTCGCATGGCTCGAGACACAGCCGACCTGTGTGAGTAATCCACATGGCTTGAAAACACCCCGGCCCTGTGTGAGTGTTTCACATGGCCCGAAAACACCCCGGCCCT